>JAYFNP010000001.1:0-2030 GCA_034933385.1 Burkholderiaceae bacterium
AGGCTGGCATTCCGGTCTGGAGGGAAACAAAATATCAGAATGCACATAACAAAATCATCGTGATCGATACGGGGACGGATGATGCAACTGTGCTGACGGGCAGTTACAATTTCACCTGGACCGCGCAACGCAAGAATGCCGAGAATATTTTAATATTGCGTCGTACCCCGGCGCTGGCCGCGCGCTATGCCGCGAACTGGCAGCGTCACCTGAATGAAGCGACCGCATGGCAGAAATGAAAATAAATTTGTTATCCAGCACGTTGCTCGACGTCTGGAATGATTTGCTCGAACCGGTAGTCGCCTGGCAGATCGGCGCCATTGTTGTATCCATATTCATCGGCATGCAGATTTCACGGTGGATTCAGCGCAAGCTGGCATCCAGCGATGCGCCCGCGGGAAGTTTGCGCCATGGCCTTGGTACGAGGCCGTTTCAGCGCTTTTTGACGATGTTGTTCTCTCTGGCACTGGTGTTTGTCGCCAAATACGTGCTGATGCATTGGTATAGCGTCCATGTGCTGCGGGCTGCGTTGTCTTTTGTGTCGGCACTGATGCTGATACGCTTCGCGATTTTCGTGTTCCAGCCGCTGCTCGGTAGTGACCAGCTGAAGCCACGTACGCAACATTTTCTCGAAAGGGCCTTCTCGGTTCTGGTATGGCTCTGGTTCCTGCTGTACATCACCGGCTTGTGGGGTGATCTGTTGCTGCTGCTGGACGAAACCACCGTGTCAATCGGTTCGAAAAACGTGTCGGTGCTGGCAATGCTACAGGCGGCAGCGTCGGTGGTTGTGACGATTTTGCTGGCGTTATGGGGAGCGGCCATTCTGGAGCAGCGCCTGATGCTCATCGAAGACATGCATTTGTCTTTTCGCGTGGTGTTGTCCCGTCTTTTGCGAGCGCTCCTGATAGTGATTGCCGTTCTGGTCAGCCTGTCGCTGGTCGGGATCGACCTGACCGTGTTGTCGGTATTCGGCGGCGCACTCGGTGTCGGCCTAGGCTTCGGCATGCAAAAAATCGCCAGCAATTATGTGTCAGGGTTCATCATCCTGTTCGATCGCAGCCTAGCGATTGGCGACATGATCGCCGTCGACAAGTATTCCGGCCGGGTGACCCAGATCGATACCCGCTTCACCGTGTTGCGCGGCCTGGACGGCGTCGAGTCGATCATCCCGAACGAAATGCTGGTTTCCAATGCAGTGCAAAACCATTCGTATTCCGATCCGCATATTTGGGTATCAACCGATGTCAGCGTCGGCTATGACACTGACATCGAGCAATTACTGCCGATTCTGGAGCAGACGGCAGCGGGGGTTGAGCGTGTTTCCACTGACCGACCTCCGGTTGCGACGCTGGTTAAATTCGGAGCGGATGGACTGGATTTGCGCGTCGGCTTCTGGATCGGCGACCCGGAAAAGGGCACCGGCAATGTGCTGTCCGACGTGAATCGCGCGATCTGGAAAGTCTTGCAGCAACGGCAGGTCGATGTGCCCTATCCGCAGCGTGTCGTGCGCGTGCTCAACGAGCCTCCGTGTGCACCGGGCGAGACGCCGACGGCTTGAAATGGGCTGAAAATATACCCCACCCTGTATTTTAAAGCGCCCAGAAATATCTGGCCAAACGGGTGTGTTTCTGCCTATACCCCGCCAATTTCCGATTTTTCAGGGCGCGGGGCTTACTGGCGATAGACGTCCGCCCCTTTCGGCGCGACGAATTTGAACTGGCTGGCACGTACCGGCGGGTTGCGTACGAAGCTGTGGAAGGTCAGCACCGAAACCTGGCCGAACGAGTCGTGCAATTCCATCGCGACCGGCACGCCATTTTTCATGCCGATGCCGATCCGCTCGAAACTGCCATCTTTGGTTTTCGGCGTCGCTTCCAGCCATTCGATTCCCTGTTTGCTGCCGCCATCCTTCAGCACGAAGTTTTTCTCCAGGCTGTTGCTGCCGAACAGGATCGCGGCCGGGCTGGAACCGATCGCGTTGCCGAGTTTCCGGATCGTCACCTGATTCAAATCCTTGTCGTATATGTAAA
>JAYFNP010000002.1:0-1712 GCA_034933385.1 Burkholderiaceae bacterium
CAAAGGCTGCAAGAAGATTGCCTTGCCGGGGTTGACGACGGTTCCAGCGCCGCAGCGGAGGCAGGTGGCGGCAACGACGGCCAAAAAGGCCAGTACGCCGGCGGGCTTCCCGAAAGTGGATGGAGCGACGCAAAAATCGCGCGACAGCGATCGCAAGCAGATTTTGTTTGACGAACAAAAAACGGAAGAACAGAAACTTGCTAACTTGAAAAGGGAATACAACAACGGCGATCCTGAGCGGCGTGGTGACGAACGGAATTACGCCAAATATCAGGAGCGGGTTGGCAAGATGAAGGAAGATATTGAGCGCACCGAAAAAAATATCGAGGCGCTCAAACGCGAGATCGGCAATTTGAAATAGGCCTGATGCGCCCGTTGGGCGCTGGCAGGAAACAGGCCGCGCAAGCGGCCTTTTTTATTCGCCGCAAAGGGATGACATTTGGGCGCATCGCACACGACTTCATTGGCCGGACTGGACTTGCTGGCATCGGCGGTTATTTTGCTGGATGCCCAAGGCGGTATCAGATACGCCAATCCTGCGGCGGAAAACATGCTGGAAAGCTCGTTCAAGGGATTGTCGCAACAAAAACTGTGGTCGTTGTTTTCGAATGGTGAGCAGCTTGAGGCAGTGTTCCGGCAGGCGGTCGCGCAGGATTTTTCCGAAAAGCGCCAGGATTTGACGCTGGAACGAGTTGGCCGCGAACCGTTGCAGGTGGATTGCCTCATATCGGTGCATGATGATCCCGCCATGCCGGTTCTGGTTGAGTGGCGCGAGAATGTGCAGCAGCTGAAACTGAACCGCGAAGAGCGGATTTTCGATCAGAGCCAGGCGAACAAGGAATTGATCCGCAATCTGGCGCACGAAATCAAGAATCCGCTGGGCGGGATACGCGGTGCGGCGCAACTGCTCGAAATGGAATTGCCGGAGCGTCATTTGCGCGAACTGCGCGAATATACCCAAGTCATCATTCGCGAATCCGGCAGGTTACAAACATTGGTCGACCGGTTACTGGCACCGCATCGCCGTCCACATATCGTTGGCGACGTCAATATCCATGAAGTCTGCGAGCGTGTGCGCAGTCTGATCGTGGCTGAATTTCCAGAAGGGGTGACGATTCATCGTGATTACGATCTGTCGATTCCAGAATTCCGTGGCGACAAGGAACAGTTGATCCAGGCGGTGCTGAACATTGCGCACAATGCTGCCGAGGCACTGGCGGGGCGCATTGCGGCAGGCGATGCGGAGCTGACTTTCAGGACGCGGGTGTCGCGCCAGGTGACGTTGGCGAAAGTTCGTTACAAGCTGGCACTGGATTTGCATATCATCGATAACGGCCCGGGCATTCCTCCGGAAATTAGCGAACGGATTTTTTACCCGTTGGTGTCTGGCAGGGATGGCGGCAGCGGGTTGGGACTGACGTTGGCGCAGACCTTCATCCAGCAGCATCTCGGCGTGATCGAATGCGAAAGCCGCCCAGGATATACTGACTTCAGGATACGAATCCCTTTGCCTTGACGATCGACAAAAGACAAACATGAAACCAATCTGGATAGTTGACGACGACGAATCGATACGCTGGGTGCTGGAAAAGGCGTTAGCACGGGAAAATCTGGCGACGCAGAGCTTTTCGAACGCGCGCGATGCGTTGACGGCATTGCAGCAGGATGCGCCGCAGGTGCTGGTTTCCGACATCCGCATGCCGGGTGGGTCC
>JAYFNP010000003.1:0-3546 GCA_034933385.1 Burkholderiaceae bacterium
GATGCGCGCACGATTGCCGTCCAGCCGTGGGAAAAGAAGATGCTGGCAGCGATCGAAAAGGCCATTCGCGATTCCGATCTCGGTTTGAATCCGTCTTCACAGGGAGACATGATCCGCGTGCCGACGCCGGCACTGACTGAAGAACGGCGCAAGGAAATGGTCAAGCTGGTCAAGGTTGATGGCGAAGATGCCAAGATTGCTGTTCGTAATATCCGGCGCGACGCCAATGAAGCGCTGAAAAAAATGGTCAAGGACAAGACATGCTCGGAAGATGAGGAGCGCCGCGCGCAAGATGTAGTGCAAAAGCTGACCGACAAATTCGTTACCGACATCGACAAACTGATTGGTGAAAAGGAAAAAGAGGTACTGACCGTTTGAAGAATATTGTCACTTCACGTTCATGCTTGTGAACAGTTCGACGCTGGCAATACCGGAAACCAGCCTGGTGCCACGGCACATTGCCGTCATCATGGATGGCAATGGCCGTTGGGCGACCAAGCGGCTGTTGCCACGTGTGGCCGGCCACATCAAGGGGGTGGATGCGGTCAGAGGTATGGTTGAGGCGTGTGTTCGACGTGGCGTCGAGTATTTGACCATTTTTGCGTTCAGTTCGGAAAACTGGCGTCGTCCTCACGATGAAGTGTCGTTCTTGATGGGCTTGTTCGTTAGTTCGCTGGAACGAGAAGTCGCCAAGTTGCATGCGAATGGCATCCGCTTCAAAGTTGTAGGAGATACCAGCCGTTTCGATGGGAAATTGCAGGAAATGATTGCCCATGCGGAGCGAAAAACGGAAAACAATACGCGGCTGATATTGACGATTTGCGCCAATTACGGCGGTCGCTGGGATATCATGCAGGCAATAAACAAAATGATGGCGCAGCATCCGGGAAAAACGGAGATGTCAGAAAAAGATTTAACGCCCTATCTTTCTCTGGCCTATGCGCCAGAACCGGACCTGTTCATTCGAACCGGCGGTGAGCAACGGATTTCCAATTTCCTTCTTTGGCAGCTTGCTTATACTGAGTTGTATTTTACTGATACTTATTGGCCTGATTTTGACGCGGCCGCTTTAGATGCTGCGATTGCATCATATCAACAGCGAGAGCGGCGTTTTGGGCGCACTAGCGAACAACTGGCCATAAAATGAAAGTGCTCAGATGTTAACCACGCGCATCATGACAGCAGTAGTCTTGTTCGGTTTTTTGCTGTTGCTCCTTTTTTCTGGCTGTCCGCACGCTTTCGAATTGGTGCTGACCGGTTTTTTTGCATTGGCTTCCTGGGAAAGTTTTCGCTTGTTCGGGAACGCTTATCCGGCCTGGAGCGCCTTGCTGTGGACGCCGGTTTTCCCGTTGATCATCTACACGGCAGATCTGTCAAAATTGTCGATATTCCTCAGCGTTTGTGTAGCCATCTGGTGCGTGCGCTTCGCGCCGGCGCTCAAATTCGGTTTGCCGCAGACGAAAGGCACGGCTAACCTCGTGCTGGCAGGACTGTACTCCCTTGCAATTCTGGCATTTTTTGTCGGTACATACGAACTGTTTTTGCATTCGCCGATGTTTCTGCTGTCGATCATTTCGATTGTGCTCATTGCTGACATTGGTGCCTATGCGTTTGGCAAAACCTTCGGCAAGCACAAACTCGCTCCGCAAATTTCACCTGCAAAAACTTGGGAAGGCGCGATTGGTGGGTGGCTTTCAGTGTTGGTAATTGCCGGTTTTTCCACGATGGTTCCGATGCTGAACGATACGTTTGCGGTCAAGTTCCAGTCGAAACTGGGATGGTTAGGGATGTTTGTCATCTTGACCCTTTTGGTCGCATGCAGCGTTGTCGGCGATTTGTTTGAATCAAGGCTGAAGCGCCGGGCTGGCATGAAAGACAGCAGCCACCTGTTGCCGGGACACGGCGGTGTTCTGGATCGAATTGACGCGTTGATTCCCGTGCTGCCACTGGCCAGTTTGCTGGACATGTGGATGTAACGCCAGGGTTGGCAAGATGCAGCGCATTACTATTCTGGGGGCGACAGGATCCATCGGTGTTTCTACGCTGGATGTGTTGGCGCGTCACCCGGATCGTTATGCGGTTTTTGCATTAACCGCAAACAGCAGCGTCGAGGCGCTGGCAACACAGTGCGAACGCTTCCGTCCGCAAGTCGCTGTTGTCGGCAGCGCCGATGCGGCGTTGGCCTTGCGGCGCATCCTTCGTCAGAAGGGGTTGAAAACCGAGATTGAGCACGGCGTGCAGGCATTGTGCGCGGTTGCGAGCGCCCCTGAGTGCGATGCCGTCATGGCGGCGATTGTCGGTGCGGCTGGCCTGACCCCTTCCTTGGCGGCTGCGCGCGCCGGCAAAAAGGTGATGCTGGCAAACAAAGAAGCGCTGGTCATGTCCGGCCAGTTGTTCATTGATGCCATTGCCACCAGTGGCGCGACGCTATTGCCGATCGACAGCGAACATAATGCCATTTTCCAGTGCTTGCCTCAGGCATACCAGCGCTCGCCATTTCAACATGGCGTTGCCAAAGTCTTGCTGACCGCATCCGGGGGGCCGTTCCTCAATCGTGCGACGGCGACGCTCGATCTGGTGACTCCGGAGGAAGCGGTCGCCCATCCGAAGTGGGTGATGGGGCGCAAGATATCGGTCGATTCCGCTACGATGATGAATAAGGGGCTGGAAGTGATTGAGGCGCACTGGCTGTTCGGCGTGCCGGCCAGCCAGATCGAAGTGGTGATCCATCCGCAAAGCGTCATCCATTCGATGGTATCGTATGTCGACGGATCCGTGATTGCGCAACTCGGAAACCCGGATATGCGTACGCCGATTGCACATGCGCTGGCTTACCCGGAACGAATTGCTTCCGGTGTCAGCCATCTGGATTTGACGCGGATGGGTAACTTGCAATTCGAGCGGCCTGATTTTGTCCGTTTCCCCTGTCTGCGGCTGGCATACGATGCGTTGAAGGCCGGTGGTGTGATGCCAGCGATCCTGAATGCCGCCAACGAAGTTGCTGTGCAGGCCTTTCTTGACAAGAGAATCGGGTTTCGCATGATAGATTCATTGATTGGGCGAGTGCTGGAACGGGTGGTGCCCGATCGAAATGTCAGCGGCATCGAGCACTTGCTGGAGCAGGATCGTGCTGCCCGCGAGGCTGCTCGCGCTTTGATAAACAGGTTCTGAAATGATACTGCTTCAGACACTCATCGCCTTTCTGCTGGCCATCTGCATGCTGGTGCTGGCGCACGAATTGGGCCATTACGTGGTGGCACGCTGGTGCAACGTGAAAGTACTTCGGTTTTCGCTCGGCGTTGGCAAAGTACTGTATTCGCGCCGTTTCGGCAAGGATCAGACCGAATGGGCGATCTCGGCGCTGCCATTGGGTGGCTATGTGATGATGCTGGATGCGCGCGATCAGGACTTGAGCGAGTTGCCGCCAGAGGAAATGACGCGCGAATTTCACAGCCAGAACGTGTGGCGGCGCATGGCGATTGTATTGGCAGGGCCCGCATCCAACTTTTTGCTGAGCATTCTGATATTGGCGGGTATCTATGTTTA
>JAYFNP010000004.1:0-4485 GCA_034933385.1 Burkholderiaceae bacterium
GGATTGCCCAAAGGAGGAGGCGTCGTTTTTGAGTTGATGGAAAACCAGAAACTGGGGATTTCACAGTTTCTGGAGCAAGTCAATTTCCAGCGCGCACTTGAGGGGGAATTGGCTCGTTCAATTCAGTCGATAGGCGCAGTACAGTCGGCACGTATTCACCTTGCCTTGCACAAGGCATCCGTATTTGTGCGCGAGCAGCAAAAACCGACGGCGTCGGTATTGCTCAATCTACATCCCGGCCGTTCGCTGGATCAAAACCAGGTGAACGCCGTGGTTCACTTGGTTGCCAGCAGCGTTCCCAATCTGGTGGCATCAAACGTGACGGTAGTCGATCAGAACGGCAGCCTGCTGTCAGGTTCGGACAAACCACTGGATGCCAAAGGACTTGACCCATCACAAATCAAGTATGTACTGGAACTACAACGGAATATCGTCAAACGTGTCGAATCGATCCTGACGCCAATCCTCGGTGAAAACAATGTGCGCGCCGAAGCCACTGCCGAAGTCGATTTCTCGCACAGCGAACAGGCAGCCGAAACCTTCAAGCCCAACCAGCCTCCGAAAAGCGAACCGACGATCCGCAGCCAGCAAAGCTCGGAATCGCAAACTCTTTCCACCACCGCTGCCGGTGGCATTCCTGGCGCACTGACTAACCAGCCACCTGTGCCGGCAACCGCACCGATTACGACGCCTCCCGCTGCCGGCGCAAACCGGGCTGCAACGGCACCCGGTGCACGGCCCACAGCACAGGCAACGCCAGCTGTACCACTGAAAACGCAAAAGGATGCCACCGTTAACTACGAAGTGGACAAAACCATTCGCTATACACAACAGCCGATGGGAGGGGTGAAGCGACTGACTGTCGCGGTCGTCGTTAATTACAAGCGGCAAACCGATAACGATGGCAAAATATCGCTGGTGCCGTTATCCGATGCGGAAAAAACTCAAATTGCCGATCTCGTGAAGGAAGCGATGGGCTACAACAAGGATCGTGGCGATTCGTTGAATGTGGTCAACAGCCCGTTCGCAACTAAGGATGCTGTTGAGGAACCGCCGATCTGGAAGCGACCCGAAACCCTGGCTCTGGCGAAAGATATTGGCAAATATGTATTACTCGGCTTGGTTTTGCTCTACATTTTTCTCGCTTTCCTGAGGCCGATGTTGCGCAAGCTGTCCCAAACCATCAAATCCGCAGCCACCGCAAAAACAATTTCTGATGAAACGGATGCCATCGTGAATTTAAGCTCAAAAAGCAAAGCTGAACGGCCCGCGCGCGGATATGAAGAAAATCTTGGCGCAGCCAAACAAATGGCAAAACAGGATCCGAAAGTAGTTGCCAACGTTATCAAAAATTGGGTAGGCGAATGAGCGATACCGGCATACAACAAGCCGCTATTCTAATGCTGGCACTAGGTGCTGACGAAGCTGCCGAAGTGATGAAGTATCTCGGCCCACGTGAGGTGCAAAAACTCGGGGCGGCCATGTCCACCATGAAAGCAGTGCAGAGCGAGGAACTGGAAGACGTTCTGGAAAAATTTGCCGAAGAAACGGAACAAAATACTTCACTCGGCCTAGACTCCGATGATTACATCCGTGATGTACTGACCAAGGCTTTGGGAGACGACAAGGCTTCTTCATTGATCAACCGCATTCTCGGTGCACGTGATGCCAGTGGCATTGAAAGCCTCAAATGGATGGATGCGCAGTCAGTGGCCGATCTGATTCGCAACGAACACCCGCAAATCATCGCTACCATTCTTGTGCATCTGGAACGTTATCATGCGTGTGAAGTTTTGAGCAATTTCACTGAAAGGTTGCGCAACGACGTGGTACTGCGCATTGCAACACTGGACGGTGTCCAGCCGGGCGCTCTGCGCGAACTTAATGACGTTCTGACAAAACTACTGACAGGCAACGAAAACCTGAAGAAAAAACCGATGGGCGGTGTCCGTACAGCGGCTGAAATCCTGAACTTTATGGGCGGAGAAAATGAAGCGTCTGTGATGGACAACCTGAAACGCCACGATCCTGACATGGCGCAAAAAATCATGGATGAAATGTTCGTATTCGAGAACATAATCGATATCGAGGATCGCGGCATCCAAACTTTGTTGCGCGAAGTCCAGTCGGAATCTTTGATTGTGGCACTCAAGGGCGCCAGTCAGGATCTGCGCGACAAGATATTCAAGAACATGTCGCAGCGCGCCGCCGAAATGATGCGCGACGATCTGGAATCGAAGGGACCAGTACGCCTGTCAGAAGTCGAAACCCAACAAAAAGAGATTTTGCAGATTGTCCGCCGTCTGGCCGACGAAGGACAGATAGTCCTCGGCGGCAAGGGGGAAGACACCTATGTCTAACGCGTTGCCCAAAGAAAAACAATCAGCATATCAACGTTGGGAGATGGCCTCTTTCGACGACGAGACTCATGCGCCAGCCGTGGTCCCGGGACATGCAGACTCTGCCGCAAAATCAATTCAGGCTGCACACGAACGAGCACGCACTGAAGGCTATTCCGCTGGTCTTGAAGAAGGTCGCAAAGCTGGCCTCGAGGAAGGCCGTAACATTGGTCTGAATGAAGGCCGCAAGCGGGCAGCTCAAGAAGCGCAGGCTCTGCAAAACCTTGCCGTTTCCTTCCAGGAGGAAATTTCGAAAGCGAATGAATTGATCGCGCAGGATATGCTCGATCTGGCACTGGACATCGCCAAATCGATGCTGCAATCTGCGCTGCGCGTCCACCCTGAAATTATTCTGCCAATCATCAGCGAGGCAGTGCGTTACCTTCCGTCAGTCCAACAACCCGCATCTCTGTTCTTAAATCCGGAAGACGCCCCAATCGTCAAACAGCATATGGAAGATGAAATTACCAAAGCTGGCTGGCGAATTTCCGAAGACATAAATATCGAACGAGGCGGATGTCGCGTTGAAACCGCCAGCAATCAGATCGACGCAACAACTTCAACTCGCTGGCAACGCATCAATTCAGCGCTTGGCAAAAACACCAACTGGCTAACATCATGAAACCTGCATTAGCCAGCAGTTCGCGCTGGCGCGCATATTTGCGCGATTGCCGTTCCGTGCTTGAAATCGCCGAACCGGTGCAAGTATTCGGGCGCGTCACGCGTGTAACAGGACTGGTGATGGAAGCTGTCGGACTCCGTCTTGCTATCGGCAGTGCATGTTCGGTTCAACTCCCCAACGGCTCGCAAATCGAAGCTGAGGTTGTCGGCTTTGAAAATGACAAACTATTGCTGATGCCGCAAAGTGACGTTGAAGGCGTCGTTCCGGGCACTCGCGTTTCCCCCGTCGAAATGGTGCAGCGTCTGCCGCGTGCCGGTTCTGTCACCCATCCTCGCCGTCGACCGGATGATCGCAGCAAACATATGCCGGTCGGAGATGAGTTGCTTGGGCGCGTACTAGACGGACTCGGTCGTCCGCTGGACAATCTTGGTCCGCTCCACGTCAATCATGTTGCACCACTGAACGCCCGCACTATTAACCCGCTGTCGCGTGCGCCAATCAAGGAGGTTCTCGACGTTGGGATACGCGCCATCAACAGCATGCTGACCGTCGGGCGTGGACAGCGCATGGGATTGTTTGCCGGTTCGGGCGTCGGGAAAAGCGTATTGCTTGGAATGATGGCGCGCTACACCAATGCTGATGTCATCGTGGTCGGGCTGATCGGTGAACGCGGTCGCGAAGTCAAGGAATTCATCGAAGAAAACCTCGGTCCAGAGGGCTTGGCACGTTCCGTCGTCGTGGCTGCACCAGCCGACGTTCCGCCACTGATACGCCTGCAGGGCGCAGCTTATGCGACCACAATCGCCGAACACTTCCGCAACCAGGGGAAAAACGTCCTGTTGATCATGGATTCCCTTACACGTTACGCGATGGCGCAACGAGAAATTGCGCTAGCAATCGGTGAGCCTCCTGCCACCAAAGGCTATCCTCCTTCCGTTTTTGCAAAATTGCCCGCATTGGTCGAGCGCGCAGGGAACGGGAAAATCGGCGGCGGCTCAATTACTGCGTTTTATACCGTCCTCACAGAAGGAGACGACCAGCAGGACCCGATTGCAGATGCCGCTCGCGCAATTCTGGACGGCCACATCGTTCTGGACCGGCTGCTGGCTGATAGCGGACATTATCCGGCAATCGACATCGAACAGTCGATCAGCCGCGTAATGCAAAACATCACTTCGCCGGAACACCAGAAATTAATGCGCCGCCTAAAGCAACTCAGTTCACGCTATCAGCGCAGTCGCGACCTGATTGCCGTCGGCGCTTATAGCGCAGGCAGCGACCCGGTATTGGACGAAGCCATTGCGCGTCACGAGCGGATTGAAGCCTTCCTTCAGCAAGGGATCAACGAACGTGCTAGTGTAAACGAGAGCTTGGGGCAACTTACCTCGCTATTCGAATGATTGAACACTGCTTAGCGTCCATATAATGGCCTATGAGTACTTCGTCTGCACTCAGTACGCTGAT
>JAYFNP010000005.1:0-6157 GCA_034933385.1 Burkholderiaceae bacterium
GCCAGTCGGATCGTTGTGCTTGTCGAAGGTAGCATAGCCGAAATCGGCACGCATGAGGAATTGTTGGAGAAACGGGGCGTCTACGCACATCTGCATCGCCTGCAATTCTCAGCTGGAACAACCGATGATTCTGCGGCTTGATGTGGGAATCGAAACAGCGAATGGGTCGGATATCATGATCAGACAACTGGTTCCGCAGGAACGACTGCGTTCGGCCGACAAGGTGCTGTTCATTGCACATCTCGCGCTGGGCGACTTCACCTATCTGCAAAATTGCTTCAAGGCTTTTTCGGAAGCGTTTCCGCATCTGAAGGTGCATGTCTGGGTTGACGAGTTGCGCCGCACGGCGCGCGCATCAGAGTGGGTGCATCTGAAAAAATACGCGCTGTATGACTGGCTGGCCGCCTGCCCATTTGTCGATAAAGTCTATAACCAGACCTACAGCCCAGACTTGTACCGGCAGTCGATTCGCGAAGCGCAGCAACAAAATTATCCGCTGGTCGTGTCACTGGCGACTTTGCGGCCATATCGTTACGCTGCTCTGGCACGCGAAATCTGTCCGCATGGTTTCGTCGCTGGCATGAAACGTCGCCCCGGCATCTGGGCGATTCACCAGCGCTGGGGCTACCGGAAACTGGATGCCAGTCTGGATATTGAGGCATCGCAACGCCCAGGCATGCATATCAGCGAGGTTTATGCTGACTGGTTCTATCGGTTGTTCGGTTTGCAGATGGCGTCTGACGGACGTTTCCCGTTCGTCGACATTCCTGAACAGTGGCTACAGTCGGCTCGTAGCCAAATCAGCGAATGGGGTTTTTCACGCCATGGTCAGCCGACTGAAAAAATTGTGTTCGTTAACGCCTTTGCCAAAAACAATAAACGTTGCTGGCCGCTGGAACACGTTGCCGACCTTATCGTCGCCATACGCCAGCAGGCGGGTTGGCAAGATGCCTGCTTTATCGTGAATTCGGTGCCGGAAGAAATGGAGCGCGTTCAAGGTTTTTTTGCAGCCAGGGCGCTGGATCGGGTGAGGACGTTTAGCGCCATGGACAATTTCTTCCAGTTGCCGGCGATATTGCAGCAATGCGATTTGATTGTTTCGGTCGAAACCGCAGTGATGCATTTGGCGAACGCCGTCCACGTTCCGGTGGTTGCGCTGATGCGCCAGAAAAATCCGGAGTGGGTACCGATCGACGTCGAAAACAGCACAGTGATCACGACGGAGAATCGTAGCGACTGGGTCAAGGATATTCCTGTCATCCAGGTGGTCAAAACGGTGAGTGAGGTGGCGCCATGAGGGTGAAGACATGCCTGATGGCGTACTCCTATGCGGCAGGAATTTGCGGCCAGACCATTCGCCGGTAATCATTTATTAGATGAGCGCAATGCCATTACATATTCTGATTAGTCGGACCGACAATATTGGTGATGTTGTCCTAACCTTGCCTATGGTCGCCCGTCTCAAGGAAATTAATCCGGATTCCAGGATCACTTTTTTGTGTCGCGAATATGTTTCGCCACTGGTGAAAATGTCTCGATTGGTCGACGATGTCGTCGAACTTGAAAAAATTGTCGATGATCCGGTTTCGTATTTCAAACAAGCGGGTATTGATGTGGTCATATTCGCGCAGCCGGACAAACAGCTGGCATGGGCCGCAATCAAGGCGGGGATTCCGCACCGAATCGGCAACGCCCGGCACAAGATCTTCAACATGTTGACGTGCAATCGGCGTGTGTTTTTCAGGAAAGGCAGTTCGGACAGTCACGAGGCGCAACAGAATTTTGAATTTTTGCGCCATTTTGGCTGTCTGGAAATTCCGGATATTTCGAGCCTGTCCGGGGACTACAATTTTCGTGTTCCCCATATAGCCGAAGTTGAAAAAATCATCGCACCACAAAAATTTAATGTCATATTGCACACCAAATCGAATGGGCATGGCAGAGAGTGGCCAATAGGGCACTATCTTCGGCTTGCCCAGGAATTGCATTCATCAGATGAATCAATACAAATTTGGCTGACAGGCAGTCAAGCCGAGGGGAAGTGGATAGAAGTGAATTGTCCAGAGTTGCTGAGGTTGCCTCATGTGGGCAATTTGTGCGGCAGATTTTCTCTCGAACAGTTGATCGTTTTTATCAATGCCTCTGATGGGTTGATCGCTAGTGGCACCGGACCGTTGCATATCTCGGCCGCTTTGGGCCAGCGTACGCTTGGTCTGTTCCCGCCGAAGCGGCCGATGCACCCGGGAAGGTGGGCGCCGGTCGGGCTCAAGGCTCAATATTTGTCTGCCGAAACGGCGTGCACGGACTGTCCGGACGTTGCCGGTGGGGCCTGTGACTGCATGCGGAAGATCCTTCCCAGTGTCGTGGCCAAGATCGTTGGGCAGTGGTTGGATGACAAAAAAATTTCTGACCGTTCCAAATTGGCGACGAACTTACATGGGGGAAGCGATGCCCAATCCATGGCTAAATGAACTGGTTTGCGGCGTGGACGAGGCGGGACGCGGCCCGCTCGCCGGCCCGGTATACGCGGCTGCGGTGATACTTGATCCAGTCAATACGGTCGAAGGCTTGCGCGATTCGAAAAAACTATCCGAAACGAAACGCGATTTGCTGGCTGTGCAGATCAAGGAACGGGCGCTGGCCTGGTCGATCGCGTTTTGTACGGCTGAGGAAATTGATGAGATAAACATCCTGCAAGCGACTATGCTGGCAATGCGACGTGCGGTCGAGGGGTTGAACGTCGTTCCGACACTGGCACTGATCGACGGCAACCGTTGTCCGCAGCTTGCGATCAGAGCAGAAGCCATCGTCAAGGGTGATGCGACAGTTGCGGCGATTTCGGCGGCCTCCATCCTCGCCAAAACCGCGCGCGATGCGGTCTGTCTGCAAATGCACGCGCAGTACCCGCAGTACGCTTTCGACCAGCACAAAGGTTACCCGACGGCGCTGCACCTGCAACGTTTGCGCGAGCACGGCGTTTCGCCGCTGCACCGTAAATCATATGCGCCGGTAAAAGCATTGCTGAAATAATGGGCATCTGGCCGACATGAAACCGATCACTTCCCGCGACAATCCGCTATACAAGGAACTGAAGCGCATTGCGTCCAGTTCGCAAGCGCAGCGCAAGGCAGGACGCACCCTGCTCGATGGCGTTCACCTGTGCGATGCGTATTTGCAGCATGTCGGTTTCCCGCAGATTTGCGTTGTTTGTGATTCTGCGGCGACGCAACCTGAAATCGGTGTCATCCTGGAGAAATGCCGGGTTGCCTCGGTTTCGTGTGTCAGCCTGCCCGAAGTGCTGTATCAACCGATCAGCCAGGTGGAAAACGGTGTCGGCATCCTGTTCTTGATCGACGTTCCGCACCTTCTGCCGCCCGCACTGTTGACGCAGGATGCGGTACTGCTCGACCGGGTACAGGATCCGGGAAATTTTGGTTCGATCCTGCGCAGTGCGGCGGCGGCAGGGATTCGGCAGGTGTACTGTGCAACCGGTACCGCGTTGGCCTGGTCGCCGCGCGTGTTGCGAGCCGGTATGGGCGCCCATTTCTTGCTGCAGATTTTCGAGAATGCCGATTTGAGGCAATCGGTGGCGTCGTCCACCGTGTCAGTGCTGGCGACCAGTCCCCGCGCGCAACAAACGATTTACGATGCCGATCTGCGCCAGCCGGTCGCCTGGCTGTTCGGGCATGAAGGTCAGGGGGTGTCGGACGATTTGCTGGCGCAGGCAAACCTTAAACTCGCGATTCCGCAACCGGGCGCGATGGAATCGTTGAACGTCGCCGCGTGCGCTGCCGTTTGTCTGTTTGAACAGGTGCGTCAGCGTCGCTGAACCACTAAAAAATACTGGGCGGTGTATTTAAATACTGCCGCAGAATATCCGGGCGCATAACGGTAAATATGCATATACCCCGCTTTTTTAGGGGAAACCACGGTCTCATGGCGCTGGAACAGCGTCTGTATGCGATGACCTAGCGATGCCAGAAAATAAAAAAGGCGCGGGAACCCCGCGCCTTTGATATAACCGCCTCGGGCGGGTTACAGGCTGTCGCCGAAATCGGCGCGGAATTTTGCCACCAGCTTGTTGTGCCAGTCGGAGGTGCCGGCCAGTTTGCCGAAGAAGAACCGCAGCATTTTCGGTTCTTCGACGAATTTCAGGCCGCCGACCAGGTCGCGGTTCTTGTACAGCCAGATGATCCGGTCAACCGCATATTTGACCTGCGACAGGGTAAATACGCGGCGCGGCATGGCCAGACGCAGCAATTCCAGATTCGAATAGGTTTCGTTGCCGTTTTCGTCGCGCTGTTCGGAAATCGAGCCGCGTTCCATGCCGCGGACGCCAGCTACCAGGTACAGTGCAGCAGCCAGCGCGCCGGCCGGATACTGGGTTTGCGGAACATGCGGCAGGAAGACGCCAGCGTTGATGTGGCAACCGAGGCCGCCAGCCGGGGTGATAACCGGCACACCCGCTTTGTCCAATTCATTGACCATGTATTCGATGAATTGCGGGCCCTGGCTGACCATGTTCTCATCCATGGTTTCTTCAAGGCCAACAGTCATCGCCTCGATTTCTCGTACCGACATGCCGCCGTAAGTCAGGAAACCTTCATACAACGTGACCAGTTCACGCATCTTCATGTAGGCTTCATGGCTGTTGGTGCAGATGGCGCCACCGCGTGCGCAGCCCAATTTGCGCGCCGAGAAATAGACGATGTCGGACAGGTCGCTGATTTCGCGCGTGATTTCGCGGATGCTCTTATTTTTGCACGATTCTTCGCGTGTCTTGATGAAGTACAGGTTGTCCGCCAGCAGGCTGGCATCGAACACCAGCATGAGGCCGTGTTTCCGGCAGATGCGGCTGACTTCGCGCAGGTTTGCCAGCGAGTGCGGTTGGCCGCCGATCAGGTTGGTGCCGGTTTCAACGCGCACGAACGCGATTTTCGATGCGCCGTGCTTGGCAATCAGTTTTTCCAGCGCAACGGTATCCATGTCACCCTTGAACGGATTATCGCTGTTGACCTTCAAGCCTTCCTCAGTAATCAGTTCTTCGACCGTTCCACCGTTCAGCGTGATATGCGCCTTGGTGGTCGTGAAGTGGTAGTTCATCGGTACATAGGAACCGGGTGTGACAAAAGCTTTGGCGAGGATGTTTTCTGCGGCGCGGCCCTGATGTACTGGAAGCAAATAATCGGTATTGAAAATGTCCTTGATCTTGTTTTGCAGCTTGGTGAACGATTCTGAACCGGCATAGCTGTCGTCGGCAACCATCATCGATGCGAGCTGCTGGTCACTCATCGCATTAACACCGCTGTCAGTCAGCATATCCAGGAAAATATCGCGATTTTTCAGCAGGAAAGTGTTGTTGCCGGCTTCGTTGATGGCTTGCAGGCGGCGCTCGATCGGCACGAGGTCGAGCTTTTGAACGATGCGCACCTTGTGCATTTCGAGAGGAATGTTTTCCCCGGAATAAAATTTGACTTTAGACATTGCGATGTATCCGTGAGTTGTGGTTTGACCAACATAATAAAGCTTCCGATTTTATTCCGTGTCGACAATATATGCAAACAATCGCCCCAAACTCCTCTACAATTTCAGTACCATGTTGCTTTTTAAATGGGTGAATGAGTAATGAAGATGAATCTGGCGCGAAAGTTGGGCTGGGCGGTGGTGGCCTTCTGGATCGGAGCGAACGCGTGGGCATTGGAACCAGGGGCAGCGGTACAGGTCGTTCAACTGGCGAAAACAGGCAGCAGTTGGGACGGCAAGCCAGTTTCCTATCCCTCCGGCAAGGCTGAAATTACTGTGCTGACGGTGGAAATCGCGCCGGGCGGCGAAACCGGATGGCATGAACATGCTGTCCCTTCATTTGCGGCGATGCTTGAAGGTGAGCTGGAAGTTTTTCTGAAAGACGGCCGCAGCAAACGGATCAAGGCCGGCGATGCATTGGTTGAAGTCGTCAACACGATTCACAATGGACGCAATCCGGGCAAGGTGCCTGCCAAGCTGGTCGTGTTCTACGCAGGCGTTGAGGGCATCCAGCATACGGCCAAACGGCCATAAAATCATGTTCCGGTTTTTGAACCAGGGAGATTGGGCCGCGCGCTACGACGATAGCGAAATCGACGAACTCATCTGGGCTGAGATTAAAGCCAGCCCGTCG
>JAYFNP010000006.1:0-3990 GCA_034933385.1 Burkholderiaceae bacterium
CGGTCAGTACTGCGTCGTCGCGGGCAAAGCCCCTGATCTGTTTGTCGAAGGCGGGAATCGCTTCGCGGATCGCTTGAATCGCATAATCGGGCAGGGCGGTCGCCAGATCGGTCAGATGGACGGCCGGTTTGTACGACGGGATCACCGCTCCGAACTGAGTCGAAGGCCGTCCAGCGAGGAAATCGCCGACCAGTTGTCCCGGCGCGTCGTAAGTGCTGCCGCCCAGTTCAAATGCACGTGCTTCAATTTTCCGCTGAAATTCGATGCCGGCCTATGGGTTTCCCGGATAGTCGGATGGGTCGATGCCGACCACAATGGCGGCATTTGCGTTGCGCTCGGCGCGCGAATACTGACTCATGCCGTTGGTGACGATGCGTCCCGGCTCGGATGCGGCCGCGACCACGGTGCCGCCCGGGCACATGCAGAAGCTGTACACCGAACGGCCGTTTTTACAATGGTGGACGAGGTGATAATCTGCGGCGCCAAGCGCCGGATGACCGGCATTCGGGCCGAGGCGGCAAGCGTCGATCATCGATTGCGGATGTTCGATGCGAAAGCCGACCGAAAATGGTTTGGCTTCGATATACACGTCACGCTTATAGAGCATTTCGAAGGTGTCGCGTGCGCTGTGGCCGATCGCCAGCACGACGTGATTCGTGACGATCCGTTCGCCACTGGCAAGCATCACGCCTTTTACTGCGCCATCGGCGATTTCGATATCGTCGACGCGACTCTGAAAACGGAATTCGCCACCAAGCGATTCAATTTCGGCGCGCATTTGCTCGACCATCTTCACCAACCGGAATGTGCCGACGTGCGGTTTGCTGACGTACAGGATTTCCTCTGGTGCGCCGGCCTTGACGAATTCGGTCAGCACCTTGCGGCCGTAAAAATGCGGATCCTTGATTTGCGTGTGCAGCTTGCCGTCGGAAAAAGTGCCGGCACCGCCTTCGCCGAACTGCACATTCGATTCGGGGTCGAGTTTGCGTTGCCGCCAAAAACCGAAAGTATCGACGGTGCGTTCGCGCACTTTTTTGCCGCGTTCGACGATGATCGGGCGGAAGCCGCCTTGCGCCAGAATTAGCGCGGCAAACATGCCGCATGGGCCGAAACCGATCACCACCGGTCGCGGAACATTCATTTCGGAAGTTTGCGCGACCAGACGGTAGCGCATATCCGGTGCCGGTTTGATATGTTTGTGGCCGGAAAATTTTTGCAGCAGCAATGCGTCTGTGGTGGTCGTGACGTCAACCGTATAGACGAACAGGACTGAGCCTTTCTTGCGTGCGTCAATGCCGCGGCGAAAGATGGTGTAGCACAGGATTTCGCTCGGTGCGACCGACAGCCGTTCGGCGATAGCCTTCGTCAGGGCATCTTCGGTGTGGTCGAGCGGCAAGCGGATTTCAGTAAGTCGCAGCATAATCGGCAAGGCAAGGGTGCATCGGGATGATGCTGACAGTCCGCCATTCTACCCTTGCCAGACGCGGGACAGAGAATACAAGCCGAGAGATAGGCTGGTCGGCGTCGGAAACGGCTTCAGACACCGAAGCCATTCCGACAATGTTGATGGGTATGTTTGAAAAATTACCGGTTTGGCCAGACAATCTGCGGTTTCTGAAAAATACCTCATCCAGTATATTTTAAGATGCCAGGGATGGCAAAAACGTCGGTTGGCTTGGTTTAGCGTCGCCAATGCACCCGCAACAGGTAATCCGCTTCGTTGAAATTCGACTCCAGTTCTCCCTTGTAGGCATGACTCAAGGCTTCGCCAATGCCGTGCGCCAGATGGATGTCGGTCGTGGTGACCAGCAAGCCATCATCACGTTGCTCGATCCCCATGATGCGTTTCAGCGGATGTTCGGCTTTTTCGTGGTTTTCCAGATGATGAATCAACTGGAGTAGTTCATCGCGATGCTCAAGCGCAAACGTACCTTCGATGGTGACGTATCCGGCCGGCATTTTCTGCTGGATTCGCTTGCAGGCAGGGCATTGTCCCTGATGAGCATTATTCGGCGGGGTAAGCCATTGCCAGCGTCCTTTGCGGAAAACGGCCTGACAATTCTTGCAAACCACTGGCTCGACCATTTTTTCACGTTCCTGAAGCGGATCGCGTACGACCTCACCCATCAGTTGATAATTTTGGCCGGACCGAAAACCAGTTGATGACGATGGATCGGATTTCATGCGGTTCTCCTCAATGATGGTACGGCAGGAATTTCTGGGCAATATCCTAATGCCGTTATTTCTGAAACAGGACGCTTTTAAAAATATCCGATGGTGTCGATTTTGCGTTGAGGAATGTCAACGCTTGTAGAATCGTTAATCGTTGCGCTTGCAGCATGGAATTGAGCAGAAATATTTCAGGTAACAAACCCTGCATGTCGCGCGTAAATTGTTATGATGCAAGCTTACGCAATCAAGGTTTCTCACCATGCTCGATTTCATATTGCGGCGTACATCGACGTCCGCCTCATCAAGTACGTCCGAGACGCAAGCCGAACCACAACCATCAAAACAGGATGAATCGGCAAAGCGGCTCGCTTTGGCGCAGGCAGACGAACTGGCGCAGGACGAAGCCGGTGCCGTCAGGTTCATCCTGGGCTGCGGGTTTGCCGACGCGCGCTTGCGCGCCGCTCAGCACGTTCACGGCAAACCGATGCTGGAACAGGTGTTGCAGGCAGTGCGCAAGACCGATCGCAGGGTTGCCAAGCTGATGCAAGCGCGGCTGGATGACATCAGGCATCATGAATCGACTGACAAGCTGGCGCAGGATTGCATCGCTGAGGCACAGCGACTGGTGCAGGCAATGCCACTGATGGCCAATCGGGTGGCCGATCTGGATCGTCGCTGGCAATCGGCTGCAGCGGCGTCGGCGCAATTCCAATCTTCGTTTGAGCATTTGCGCGGACAAATCGAAGAACGCCTGGCGGCACAGGCGTCGTTGCAACGCGCAGTGATTGATGCGCTCGAGCGGGCGCGCCAGTTGAATGCTGATGCGATGATTGCGCCGGAATTCCGGCATGGAGAACTGGAGCGGCTGGAAACGGAATTGGCGCAGCATCGCGCTTCGTCCGAAGTGGTTTCACTGCCAGCGCATTTGCTGGCGTCACTCGAACAGGAATGTCAACGCCTCAGAGACAGTCAAGCGGTGTTGGAACGGCATGCCATGGCGCTTGGCGCGCGTCGGGACGCACTGGCTGCATGGGAGGCGGCCGCGCCTTCGTCGCTCGTGCTCGATGAGATGAAGCGTGCGTGGGACGAGATGCCGAAATTGGACGAGCCGAAGTTGCTGGTTCCGTGGCAGCAAAGGTTTGATGCGTTGATGCAAAAGCTTGCACCGCAACGCACAGCGCAGTCGGACAGGTTTTCAGCGAAAGATTTCCCGCTTGCGTTGGCGGCACTGGAACAGGCATTGCAAGATGGCCGGCTGCATATCGCTGTCGAGCAGGACGAAATACTCCGGTCACTGGATTTGTCGGCACGCAAGCCGGACGAAACACAACTCGCACGCTTGGCCGAAGCACGTGCCGAATTGAAGCGTTTGCAAAGTTGGGCCAAGTGGGGTGGCAACGTTTCGCGCGAGGAATTGATCGAGGCGGTCACGAAATTGACGGAACAATCGTTGCGAATCAATGAACGTGCGAAGATGGTCAGCGTCGCTCGCCAGCAATGGAAAGAACTTGATGCCGCTTCTGGTGCGGCACCGAAAACGTTGTGGGAACGGTTCGATGCAGCCTGCAACGCGGCTTATGCGCTGGTTGCGGAACATGCGAAGAAACAGTCACAACAGCGGCGGCAAAATCGTGAAGCAGCGGAAAAGCTGTTGGCCGATTTGCGCCAGTTTTTCGACGCGACGGGCTTCGACGGCGAGGCGCCAGCCGGGCACAACGTGCCAAACTGGAAGGACATCGCGAACCATTGCCGCAATGCGCGCCAGTCGTGGCAGCGGCTCGGGCCAATCGATCGCAAGGATCGGAAGCGCCTGGATAC
>JAYFNP010000007.1:0-3577 GCA_034933385.1 Burkholderiaceae bacterium
AAGCCGGAACGTCGCAAGAAATAATACTGTCTGACATAACAGTCAGTAACGTTTCATTCATGTAGATAAATGGGCAACGAAAGTTGCCCATTTATCCTTGGTAGCGAGATTCAGAGGATCGAATGAAGGTCACCATTATCGGGCAGCAGGAATTTGGCAAGGCGGTTATGGAAGCATTCCTGGCCCGTGGCGATGAAGTGGTCGGCGTGTTTACCGCGCCGGAGAGAGAGGGCGCAAAGCCAGACCCGCTCAGGGTCGAAGCGCAAAAAAGAGGAATTCGCTTGTTCCAGTTTCCCAACCTGACGGGAGATGCTGCCAGATCAGCGATGGAAAGCCTGAATGCGGACATCGGCATCATGGCGTATGTCGTGCAGTTCGCGCCGCAGGAGTTGGTCAACATTCCCCGTTACGGGACAATCCAGTACCACCCTTCGCTGTTGCCAAAACATCGTGGGCCAAGTTCAATCAACTGGCCGATTGTTTGCGGCGATGAAGAAACCGGGCTGACGGTTTTCCGTCCGGATGACGGTCTGGATGAGGGGCCGATTGTATTGCAGAAATCCATACCGATTCTGCCAGACGACACGTTGGGAACGCTTTATTTTGACAGGTTGTTTCCGTTGGGAGTCCAGGCGATAACGGAAGCAGTCGATTTGATTGCGGCTGGCAAGCACAAAGAAATCGTGCAGGACGAAAGTCAGGCAAGCTACGAAGGCTGGCTGCGCGCGGCCGAATCCAGAATCAACTGGAATAATCATGTCAATTATGTGTACAACCTGATTCGCGGTTGTGATCCGGCGCCGGGTGCCTGGACGACGTTGAACGGGCGGCGGATACATGTCTTCGAATCCAGAAAGCATCCGTTTCGTACCTTCGGTAGCGTTAAAGGCAAAATTGGGGCTGTCTCCGAAATCGGCGAGGAAAGCTTTCGCGTGACGGCGCAAGGCGGTCAGATCGAAATTTTCATGCTGAGAATCGAGGACGGCCAGAAAATAACCGCTGCCGAGTTCATTCGGCAAGAGGGATTGACCGTCGGTATGGTGCTCGGCGGATAAGCTCCATTAGCCCAACCAGCAGGCGTACCGCGCCCTTGGTGCGGCAGCCTCATTCCTGGGTGCGCTTGTTTCCTTTCCCGCCCAGGGAGGCTGGATCAAATGACGGATCCCAGCTTGAAGATCGGCAGGTACATCGCGACGATCAGGCCGCCAATCAATACACCGAGAATCACCATGATGAACGGCTCGATCAGGCTGGACAACGAATCGACCGCGTCGTTGACTTCGTTTTCATAAAAATCGGCGACCTTGCTCAGCATGTTGTCCAGTGAACCGGATTCTTCGCCGATGGATACCATCCGCGTAACCATGTTCGGGAAGACATCCGCATTCTGCATTGAAACGGTCAGGCTGGTGCCGGTACTGACTTCGTTCTGGATCTGGCGAGTTGCGTCGGCGTAAACGATATTGCCAGAGGCCCCGCCCACGGAATCGAGCGATTCGACCAGCGGAACGCCGGCAGCGAACATGGTTGCCAGCGTTCGGGTCCAGCGGGCGATGGTCGCCTTCCGGACGACCTCGCCAAAGATCGGTACCCTGAGCAGAAGCCGGTCCATGCGTCGTTGCACCGCCGGCGAACGCTTCCAGGCCTGGAACAGCAGATACAGGCCGGCGAAGATCCCGCCGAATATCAGATACCAGTATTTGACGAAAAAATCGGACATGTTGATCACCACCACCGTCGGCCACGGCAAGTCGGCGCCGAAACTCTTGAAGACCTCCTTGAACGCCGGCACAACCCAGATCATGATGACGGCGGTGACGATGAAGGCGACCGCGATGACGGCTACCGGGTAAAACAATGCAGATTTAATTTTGCCTTTGATGGCGATGGTCTTTTCCTTGTAGGTCGCCAACCGGTCGAGCAGATCTTCCAGGATGCCGGCTTGCTCGCCGGCCGCGATCAGGTTGCAGAACAGCGCATCGAAATACAGCGGGAACTTGCGGAAGGCCTGGTTCAGGCTGGTACCGGTTTCGACGTCGTTGCGGATATCGTTCACCAGCCTGGATACTGATGGGTTGGAGTGGCCGCGTGCAACGATATCGAACGATTGCAGCAAAGGCACACCCGCCTTCATCATGGTCGCCAATTGGCGGGTAAACAAAGCGATATCCTTTTCGCTGATACGTTTGCCGCTGCGGAAGGTTTTCCGTTTCACCTTGAGTACGGTGATCCCCTGGCGTCGCAGAGTGACGCTGACGATGGCTTCGCCGCCGGCACGTATTTCCCCTTTGAGAATCTTTCCGGTTTTGTCTTTGCCCTCCCAGGCAAAAACAGATTCCTTGACGGGGGCCGACTTTCTGGTGTCGCGCGCGGTTGCCATGCCTTGTCTCCTATTCGTTGGTGCAGCCGAGGACTTCTTCCAGGCTGGTGACTCCCTGTTTAACCTTGAGCAGCCCTGATTGCCGTAGAGACTTTACCCCTTCGCTGCGCGCCTGTTTTTCGATATCCATCGCCGATCCTTGGTCCAGGATGATGCGCTCGATGGTTTCGGAAATCGGCATCATTTCGTAAATTCCGACGCGCCCTTTGTAACCGGTACCACCGCAACGTTCGCAGCCGACCGGTTCGTAAGGCTTCCAACTGCCATCCAAGTCTTCTTCCTTGAAGCCGGCTTGCAGCAGGATTTCATCCAGGATATTGGTCGGTCGTTTGCAGGTGCACAGACGGCGCGCCAGACGTTGGGCAACGATCAGGATGACCGATGATGCGATGTTGAATGGTGCGACGCCCATGTTCATCAGGCGGGTCAGGGTCGAAGGGGCGTCATTGGTGTGCAGCGTCGAAAACACCATGTGACCGGTTTGCGCTGCCTTGATCGCGATATCGGCGGTTTCCAGGTCGCGGATTTCGCCGACCATCACCACGTCCGGATCCTGGCGCAGAAAGGCGCGCAGTGCAACCGCGAAAGTGAGTCCTGCCCGATCGTTGACGTTTACCTGATTGATGCCAGGCAGGTTGATTTCGGCCGGATCCTCGGCGGTCGAAATATTGATGCCTGGTTTGTTGATGATATTCAGGCAGGTATACAGTGAAACAGTTTTACCGGAACCAGTCGGGCCGGTGACCAGCACCATGCCATACGGGCGCTGGATCGCATTCATCAACAGGTCGCGCTGCTCCGGTTCGTAACCTAGTGCCTCAATACCCATTTGCGCCTGAGAGGGGTCGAGAATACGCATCACCAGTTTTTCGCCGAACAGCGTCGGAAGCGTGCTGACGCGGAAATCGATGGCGCGCGATGGCGAAATCGCCAGTTTCATCCGGCCATCCTGTGGCACCCGTTTTTCCGAAATGTCGAGCCGCGACAGCACCTTGATGCGCGCGGCCAGTTTTTCCTTGATCGCTACTGGTGGTTGCGTATATTCCGTCAATACGCCATCAATGCGGAAGCGGATGCGGTAAAACTTTTCGAAGGGTTCGAGATGGATATCGGATGCGCCGCTGTTGATTGCGTCCAGCATCGTTTTTTGCAGGAAGCGGACGACCGGAGCATCGTCGACTTCACTGGTATCGGTTT
>JAYFNP010000008.1:0-6166 GCA_034933385.1 Burkholderiaceae bacterium
CGGCAACAAGGCGTTGGGCGAATTCAACCTCGAAGGCATCCCGCCGTCGATGCGTGGCATGCCGCAAATCGAAGTCACGTTCGACATCGACGCCAACGGCATCCTGCATGTCAGCGCCAAGGACAAGGCGACCGGCAAGGAAAACAAGATCACCATCAAGGCAAACTCCGGCCTGAGCGAAGACGAAATCCAGAAAATGGTGAAGGATGCCGAGATGAACGCAGCCGAAGATCATCGTCTGCGCGAACTGGCGGATGCCCGCAACCAGGGTGATGCGATGGTGCACAGCACGAAGAAGTCGCTGACTGAATATGGCGACAAGCTGGAAGCTGGCGAAAAGGAAAAGATCGAGGAAGCGATCAAGGCGCTGGAAGAAACGCTGAAAGACAACTCCGCCGATAAGGCGGCCATCGACGCCAAAGCGGAAGCGCTGGCGAATGCAGCGCAAAAGCTGGGCGAAGCAGTGTATGCCGATATGCAGGCAAAACAGGCAGCTGCGGGTGCGAGTGCGGGCGCGGCCGGTGCTGAAGGTGGCGCGTCAGAATCCGAAGCCAAACCCAAAGAGGACGACGTCGTTGACGCCGATTTCAAGGAAGTCAAAGACAAGTAATCCTGTCGTGCGGCATCAGCCGTAACGGCTCGCCGGACTGGCGCAATTGCAATGCGATTGCCCCATCCGGCGTTTTCGCATCAAATAACTGGGTAAGGAAAAATGGCAACAAAGCGCGATTTTTACGATGTGCTGGGCATAAAGAAAGGCGCATCCGAGGACGAGATTAAGAAGGCTTATCGCAAGATGGCGATGAAGCACCATCCTGACCGCAATCCCGACAACAAGAAAGCGGCGGAAGAGAAGTTCAAGGAAATCAACGAAGCGCACGACATCCTGTCCGACCCGCAAAAGCGCGAAGCATATGATCGTTACGGCCATGCCGGCATCGATCCGAACATGGGTATGGGAGGCGGCGCCGGCGGCTTCCAGGGCGGCGGCTTTGCCGATGCGTTCGGCGACATTTTTGGCGACATTTTTGGTGGTGGCCGCAGCCGCGGCGGCCCACAGATGTACCGTGGCGCCGACCTGCGCTACAACCTGGAAATTTCGCTGGAACAGGCGGCGAATGGTTTCGATACCACGATCCGTGTGCCATCCTGGGATACCTGCGACACCTGCCACGGCAGCGGCGCAAAACCGGGAACCTCGCCTGTCACCTGCACCACTTGCGGCGGCCAGGGTCAGGTGCGGATGCAGCAAGGTTTTTTCAGCATCCAGCAGACTTGCCCGAAATGTCAGGGCAAGGGACAAATCATTGCCGAGCCGTGCAGCGCCTGCAACGGTGTCGGCAGAATCAAACGCAACAAGACGCTGGAAGTGAAAATCCCAGCCGGCATCGATGACGGCATGCGTATCCGTTCGACCGGCAATGGTGAGCCGGGGCAGAATGGCGGCCCGCCGGGCGATCTGTATGTCGAAGTCCACATCAAGCCGCACCCGATCTTCCAGCGCGACGGCGACGACCTGCATTGCGAAATTCCGATTTCATTCGCTAAAGCAGCGCTGGGCGGCGATATCGAGGTACCGACGCTAGGCGGCAAGGTATCGTTCACGATTCCGGAAGGCACGCAAACAAGCAAGGTTTTCCGTCTGCGCGGCAAAGGCATCAAAGGCGTCCGTTCAGGGCACATAGGCGACCTGTTCTGCCACGTTGAACTGGAAACTCCGGTAAAATTGACCGATCGTCAGAAGGAATTGCTGCATGAACTGGACAAGCTGCTCGCCGAAGGTGGCGACCGGCATAGTCCGCATAGCGGCAACAAGTCATGGAAAAGCCGGGTAAAAGAGTTTTTCGAGTAATGACGCAGGATTCGCGATAACGCGATGTGCATAAACCCGCCGACGACGGCGGGTTTATTTTTGCAACAAGCGTTTGGCCAACGCGCCGGGAAAAGCGCAATAAGCTGGTTGTCCAAAAATTTGACTTCATTTAAACCCAAACAGCAGATAAGCCATGCCGATAAAAGATTTTGACCCCAACGACATCAACCTGGAACACCTGTTCGAGCGCAACCGCGAATGGGCCGCGGCAATGGTGGCCGAAGACCCGGATTATTTCAAACGGCTGGTCACGCAACAATTGCCACAATATTTCTGGATCGGTTGTTCCGACAGCCGCGTTCCGTCAACCCAGATCACCAACCTGCTGCCGGGCGACATTTTCGTCCATCGCAATGTTGCGAATGTGGTGTCACATTCCGACTTGAGTTTCCTGTCAGTACTGCAATTCGCGGTCGATGTGCTGCGTGTGCGGCACATCATCGTATCCGGCCATTACAATTGCTCTGGCGTGCATGTCGCGTTGATGAAGCAACGCATCGGCCTAGCGGACAACTGGCTGCGTCATATCCAGGATACCCACCAGAAATACGAGCGTTATCTGGGCGAGACGCTCCTGCCGCAAACCAAATACGACCGACTGTGCGAAATCAACGTCATTGAATCGGCAGTCAACGTCTGCCGCTCGACCATCGTGCAGGATGCCTGGATGCGCGGACAGGAGCTGACCATCCACGGCTGGGCGTACGGCGTGCACGATGGCCTGATCCGCGATTTGGGCATGACGATCAGCTCGAACGACGAAATTGCGCAAAAACTGGAAGAAAGCCTGGAGCGCTACCAGGAAACAGGCAGCAGCGAGTAAGTATTCCGAGCACGCGCGCCGCCGCTCACCTTACCCGACCGCCGCATTGGCGCTGATGACGCAGTTGCGTCCGGCATTCTTTGCCGCATACATTGCCTTATCGGCACGCGGCAACAAATCGTAAATGCTGGCATCGAGTGGATTCAGCTCAGTGACTCCGAAACTAGCCGTGCAGCCAACCGTGACGCCGCTGGCACACGCCACCCGCGCCGCCGCATGCAGCTCGCGCAGCCGCTCGGCAACATCGGCCGCCATCTCTCCCGACGTTTCCGGCAGCAGAATCGCGAATTCCTCACCACCGATCCGGCTGACGATATCCTGATCACGCAGGCCGGCACGCAAGATCCTGCTCATCGACCGGATGACATCATCCCCGCACTGGTGGCCATAACAGTCATTCACACTCTTGAAATTGTCAATATCGAGCATGATGAGCGCCAGCGGCCGGTTATAACGCCGGGCACGGTCGATCTCGCGCGCCGCCGCTTCGATGAAATGGCGACGGTTGCTCAAACCGCTCAATGAATCGGTCAACGCCAATTTTTCCAGCTGTTGCTGCTGTTCCTCAAGCATCTGCCGCAAACGCTGGTTGCTTACGATGATCAAACAGCAGGCGAGCCCAACGCTGAGCACGATACCCTCGACAAAGGCAAACCGATGGAAAGCACCGGCAGTCAATAGATCTTCGATCGGCTCTCCAGTAAGCGTCACAACGAGGCGAACAATGTTGTAAACCGAATGGACTAAAAAAACCAGCGCAATAACAACATGCACGACACGTTCGGCAGCACGACGCATATCGCGAACCACTTCCGACAGACACAACAAGGAAAGAACCGCATGGATTGTACTGAACCCGGATATCCTCGCGGCAACATCAGGTGCAACGATGACGTAATACAGGTTGAAACACAGGTGTGCCGCCAGCAACGCGCCGGCCACCTTCCAGCCACCAGATGTTTTGCCAAGAAAATGCCGGATGCCAATCCACAGAAGGCACACGAAGCCGTCCAGCAGCACGTTTGCCAACACGAGCGCGATGATATCTGGAAGACTATTGCGCAAGCTGCTAAAAATCAGTCCGACCGAACCGCAGATGTAAGCAAGCGCCCATAATGCAACGCCAGGCTGCCGCTTTTGCACCTGCCAATTCAAAATCATCGCAACGGACAGGAAAATGCCGGCGATCATGCCGACAAATGAGACCGAGACAATATCAAGCGCACCAATCATGCCAGGCTTGCCTCCGGTTGAAAGCCACTGCCTGGCAGCCTCTGAATAGGCATTTGGCGCTTGCCCCACTTTGATGGGACTGCGTTAATTTGCGAATAATCGAGTGCCGCTAATGCGGCGCCGATGTCCATTCCGAAATTGACCATAGCATCCTGGCTCGAAGAAACGATGCCTTCAAATTGGTTTCCGGGGCTAAATCCCATAGCGCTCTCGCTGATTCAGGTGACTGGATTCTACCTTTGCGGGTCAGTTATCATGCGTCCATCGCACAAATCAAACCGAGCCAGCCCTGGCAATGCGATCAGATCCGGGTCGTGCGACGCCATCACGATGCTGCCGCCCTCACGCAACAAGGTCGGGATCAACGCGATCACCTGATCGCGCGCCGCACCATCGAGGCTGGAAGTCGGCTCGTCAAGCAACAGCAGTTCTGGTTTCAGCACCTTGGCGCGTGCCAGCGCGACGCGCTGCTTTTCTCCACCGGACAAGGTTGCCGGTTTGTTCCCGCACAAGTGGCTGACGCCAGCCCACGCCATCGCTTCGGCCACCTGTTCCTCCAGTTCTTTGCCTGAAACGCCGCGCAACCGCAGGCCGTAACCGATATTGTCGGCAACGCTTGTCGAGAACAGTACCGGATGCTGATGCACATAGACAATCGCATCGCGCAGCCTTTTCGGATAAGGGAAAAATGAGATCGGCTGGCCGTGAAATTCGGCTGCGGCGATTTCCGCCGGTTCCAGCCCGTCCAGTATCCGCAGCAGCGTACTCTTGCCGCTGCCGTTCGGGCCAGTCAGCACGGTTGCGGTGCCGGGCGCGAAGGTGAGTTCTGCAATTTCAAACAGCACACGCTCGCCGAAGCGCTTGCGCAGGTTGTGCAGCGTCAGCAGCATCGTCATTGCGCCACCCCTGAGGTGTGCGCCCCGCCCTGCAACAGCATCAGCGCAGCGTTGATCACCAGTGCCACCGCGATCAGCACGATGCCGAGCGCAATGCCCTGCGCGAACTCGCCTTTGCTGGTTTCCAGCGCAATCGCCGTGGTGATCGTGCGCGTTTCGGATGCGATATTGCCGCCGACCATCATCGCGCAACCGACTTCGGAAATCGCACGGCCGAAACCGTTGATGATCGCCGCCATCACGCCGAAGCGCACTTCGAACAGCACGGTCAGCATCACGCGCCAGCGCGATGCACCCAACGAAACCGCCGTCTCCGCCAGTCGCGGGTCGGCGGCCTGCACGGCTGACAAAGTGAACGCCAGCAGCACCGGCAGTGCAATCAGCACCTGCCCGGCGATCACGCCGGACTGTGAAAACAGCATCTGCAGCGTACCCAGCGGCCCATGCCGCGACAGCAGCATGTACAACAACAAGCCAATCAGCACCGTCGGCATCGACAGCGAAGCCTGCACCAGCCAGATCACCATGCGTCGCCCGCGGAAATCGTGGGTCGCGAGCCAAAACCCGGTCGCCACGGTAAAAGGCGTCGCGATAACCAGGCCTATGACCGAGGTCTTGAGCGACACCCAGATGATTTCCCACAGCGCGGCATCACCGGAAAACAGCAGGCGGAAAGCTTCCCCGATGGTGGCGCTCAATCCCATGGCGCCCTCAGAAGCAATGCTCCTGCGCCGGGAATGAACCGTCCTTGACCGCGGCGATATACGCCTTGACGGCATTTTCGATGCTGGTTTGACCCTGCATGAAATCTTTCACGAAGCGCGCCTTCTTGCCGGGGAACACGCCCAGCATGTCATGCATCACCAGCACCTGGCCGGAACAATCCGGGCCGGCGCCGATGCCGATGGTCGGCATCGTCAGCAGGTCGGTGACGTCCTTGCCGAGCGCGGCCGGAATCGCTTCGAGCACCACCATGCTGGCGCCAGCCTGTTGCAATGCCAGCGCGTCGGTTTTCAGCCTTTCCGCTGCTTCGACGGTTTTTCCCTGCACCTTGTAACCGCCAAACTGGTGTACTGATTGCGGCGTCAGCCCGATATGCGCACACACCGGTACCGCACGTTCAGTCAGGAAACGTACCGTTTCGGCCAGCCAGCTGCCGCCTTCGATCTTGACCATCTGCGCACCGGCGCGCATCAGCGTGACCGCATTGTCGAAGGCGGCTTGCGGCGTCTGGTAACTGCCGAACGGCATGTCAGCCAGCAATAAAGCAGTTTGATTGCCGCGGGCGATGCAGGCGGTATGGTAGGCGACCTGTTCGACCGTCACTGGCAGCGTCGATTC
>JAYFNP010000009.1:0-8046 GCA_034933385.1 Burkholderiaceae bacterium
TCCATTTCGAACTTTTCGCCGAGCGCATTCAACACCTTGACGGCTTCTGCGACGATTTCGGTACCACTGCCGTCACCCGGCAGGATTGCGATTTTCACTTTTTCCTCACTTTAAATTTTTAACTGCACATTCCCTGTTTGCGCCATTGTGCGACTGCGGACGACCAGACGACCTCAAATCGTGTTTGCCAGCCACGGTTGCTCGGCAATATGACGTGCTTCGTATTCGCGAATCTTGTCCGCATGTCGCAGCGTCAGGCCGATGTCGTCCAGTCCATTCATCAGACAAAACTTGCGGAACGCATCAATCGAAAACGGGTATGCATCACCATTTTTCGCCATCACTGCCTGCCGGTCCAGATCAATCGTCAATCGATAACCGGGAAAGGCTTTCACCTCGTCGAACAAATGCGCCACCTGGCTTTCCGACAGTACAATCGGCAACAAACCAATCTTGAAACAGTTGTTGAAAAAAATGTCGGCGAAACTCGGCGCAATCACCGCCTTGAAACCATATTGCTGCAACGCCCATGGCGCATGTTCGCGCGACGAACCGCAACCAAAATTCTTTCCGGCCAGCAGGATCGAGGCGCCCTGGAAGCGCGGCTGGTTCAGCACGAAATCCGGATTCAGCGGCCGTTTCGCATTGTCCATTCCCGGCTCACCGTGATCCAGATAGCGCCATTCGTCAAACAGGTTCGGCCCGAAGCCAGTGCGTTTGATCGATTTCAGGAACTGCTTCGGGATGATCGCATCGGTATCGACATTGACGCGATCCAGCGGCGCGATCAACCCTTCGTGTATCGTAAATTTATCCATTTTCTGCCAATGATCCTGTGTTGTTCACACCTGCCAGAATTCCATCGTCGCTATCCTTCATGGCACGAAAGCAAGCCTCTGACCATACAAAAAAAAGTACGGCAGGGCGACGCTGACACCATTTCAAAGATTCGAAGGAATTATTTGGCTGCGTTTTCGACGGCGGAACCAGCCTTTTTCACATCCTTGCCAATGCCTTGCACGGTATTGCAACCGGCCAGCACAACCAACGCAATCAACATCGCAAACAGTTTTTTCATGTCAGGCTCCGGAAAGAAAATTAACGAAAATTGCGTACATCGACAAAATGCCCGGCGATGCCCGCAGCCGCCGCCATTGCAGGCGAAACCAGATGCGTACGACCGCCCTGTCCCTGCCGCCCTTCGAAATTGCGGTTCGAAGTCGACGCGCAACGCTCACCCGGTTCCAGCCGGTCAGCATTCATCGCCAGACACATCGAACAGCCGGGCTCGCGCCACTCGAAACCGGCCGCGAGAAAAATCTTGTCCAGTCCTTCGCGCTCAGCCTGCTCCTTGACCAGCCCGGAACCCGGCACCACCATGGCCAATTTTACGTTCGATGCTTTTTGCTTGCCACGCACCACTGCGGCAGCGGCACGCAAATCCTCGATGCGCGAATTGGTGCATGAGCCGATGAACACCTTGTCGATGCGAATACTGGTAACCGGCGTGTTCGGCTCCAGCCCCATGTAAACCAGCGCCTTTTCAATGGCATCGCGCCTGACCGCGTCTTTTTCCTTGTCCGGATCGGGTACCCGGCCATCAACCGGCAACACCATTTCCGGTGACGTACCCCAAGTCACCTGCGGCTGTATCTCGGCTGCGTTCAAGGTCACCACCGCGTCGAATTTCGCGCCCGGATCGGTATGCAACGTGCGCCAGTAAGCGACTGCCTGGTTCCACTGTTCGCCCTGTGGCGAATAAGGCCGTCCCTTGACATAATTGATAGTCACGTCGTCGACGCCGATCATGCCGGCGCGTGCGCCTGCCTCGATCGCCATGTTGCATACCGTCATGCGTCCTTCCATCGACAGGCTGCGAATCGTCGAACCGGCGAATTCAATCGCATAGCCGGTGCCGCCGGCAGTGCCGATCTTGCCGATGATCGCCAGCACGATGTCTTTCGCGGTCACGCCGGCCGGCAATGCACCTTCGACCTGGACCAGCATCGCTTTCGATTTTTTCGCCAGCAGCGTCTGCGTCGCCAGCACATGCTCGACTTCCGAAGTGCCGATGCCGTGCGCCAGACTGCCGAACGCACCATGCGTCGAGGTATGCGAATCACCGCACACGACTGTCATGCCCGGCAGGGTCGCCCCCTGTTCCGGCCCGATCACATGCACGATGCCCTGACGCTTGTCGTTCATGCCGAAGTACGTCAGCGCATACGCTTTCGCGTTCGCATCCAGCGTTTCGACCTGCAGACGCGACGTCGGATCTTCGATGCCGCCAGCGCGATTGGTGGTCGGCACGTTGTGGTCGGCCACCATCAGGTTCGCCGCCTGCCGCCACGGCTGGCGCCCAGCCAGCTTCAGCCCTTCGAATGCCTGCGGACTGGTCACTTCATGCAGCAAATGCCGATCGATGTACAGAATGGCGGTGCCGTCTTCCTCGGTGGTGACGACATGCGATTCCCAGAGTTTGTCGTAAAGCGTTTTAGCCATTTTTCAAGCCGAATGAAAATGCGATAAATAGCTGTACATTATGCCACTGAATGGGGTGGTGGCGCTATGCAGGCCACGTAGAGCATGCTATTGCCAGACGTTGGGGCTCCCTGACGTTTCGACATCGGACATGGTCGCCGGAACGCTTGAGACCCAATCGGATCGTTGGCACCGCTTTCGCTCCGGCAACAATTCGGGAGCGATTTATCCAACCATGGAGGACAGGTCATGCTGAAAATCATCCAATCGCCCGGCAAGTACATTCAAGGAGCGGGCGTCATTTCCAAAACCGGCGAATATGCAGGCGCATTGGCTGACAAGTATCTGGCCATCGTTGATCCGTTCGTGCTTGGCACGGTCGGCCGCAAACTCGCGGACAGTTTCAAGACCAGCGGTACCAGCCTGATGCTCGAAGCATTCAAGGGCGAATGCAGCCAGAGTGAAATCCAGCGCCTGTTGGCCATCGTCCGAAAAGAAAATTGCCATGGCGTCCTCGGCCTGGGCGGAGGGAAAACGCTCGATACCGCCAAGGCGGTCGCCTATTACGCCAAGATGCCGGTGGTGATCGCACCGACCATCGCCTCGACCGACGCGCCATGCAGCGCGTTGTCGGTCATCTATACCGATGGCGGGCAGTTCGAATCGTATCTGATGCTGCCCAGCAATCCGAATGTCGTGCTGGTGGATACCGCCATCGTTGCCGCAGCACCGGCACGGCTCCTGGCGTCCGGCATGGGCGATGCGCTGGCGACCTATTTCGAAGCGCGCGCTTCCAGCCAACGCCATGCGCAAACGATGGCCGGCGGCGAAGCAACGGTCACCGCGCTGAGTCTGGCGCGCTTGTGCTACGACACGCTGCTGGCCGAAGGCTGCAAGGCACTGCTGGCGGTTGAAAAGCAAGTCGTCACCGAAGCGGTTGAACGCATTGTCGAAGCCAATACCTATCTGAGCGGCGTTGGCTTCGAAAGTGGCGGCCTGGGTGCCGCGCACGCGATTCACAACGGCTTGACGGTGCTGTCCGACGTGCATGAGTTCTATCACGGCGAAAAAGTCGCGTTCGGCACACTGACGCAACTGATCCTCGAAGATGCGCCGACCGACGAACTTGAGACGGTGTGCGGATTCTGCGCGCAGGTCGGCTTGCCAATCACGCTGGCGCAACTGAAGATCCGTGACGATATCGAAAACAAGATGCGGCGTGCAGCCGAAGCTGCTTGCGCCAAAGGCGAGACTATCCACAACATGCCGTTTACGGTCACACCGGACACGGTGTATGCGGCGCTGATCGCAGCGGACCAGTACGGCTCAAACTATCTCAAAAAGAATGAACAGTAATAAAACGGCCAATATCGTCCATCCGCTGTAAGCCGACACGGCTGTAATGCGATAATCGGCATATTCCGGTGTGGAGGGCATGCATGTCCTCCACACTTCCCCCAGCCCAATAGTCTCCGCTGCCTTATGTTGTGCACTTATTGCCCAGCGCTCTTCCTTCGCCGGGGCTGGCTTATGCTGGCACTCTGGCTCTATGCTGGCTTTTCATGGGCAGCCGGCCAACCGGCAACCTCTCCGCTGGCCGTCTCCCGCCAGCTCGTGCTGGTAACGGCACAGGAATGGAACAGCACTGTCGCCATCTTGCGGCGTTTCGAGCGCACAAACCAGGCTGCACGCTGGAAGGAAATCGCTGCGCCGATCCGCGTCAGCCTCGGACGTTCGGGACTGGGCTGGGGACGTGGACGCCACGCCGATATCCACCAGGAAGGGCCGGTCAAACGGGAAGGCGATGGCCGTGCCCCTGCCGGGGTGTTTGCACTGTCCGCACTATTTGGTTACGCCGCCCCGCACAGCCTGGCCGCCAGAACCGCCAAACTGCCCTATTGGCCGGCCACACCAGACTTGCAGTGCGTTGACGACCCTTTGTCAGGCGAATACAACCGCATCGTCCACCGCAACCTTCATCACCGAATCGACTGGCAATCGCATGAAGCGATGCTGCGCGACGACAATCAGTATGCGTGGGGTGTGGTCATCGCGCACAATACCGACCCGACCGTACCGAAAGCCGGTTCCTGCATCTTCCTGCATGTCTGGAAAGGCGAAAACGAGCCGACCGAAGGCTGCACCGCTGGCTCTGCCACCGACATCGCGCCGGTAGTTCTCTGGCTGGATGCCGCAGCGGCGCCAATGCTGGTACAGCTTCCGGAATCCGAATACCTTCGTTTGAAACCGTTATGGAACCTGCCCTGAGCATAGGAACAGATACCGGGTAATACCCCTGTTTGTGACACAAAAATGGCTCCCATTCATCTGCCCCGCCGCAGCGGCTTGACGGCACTCAGTTACCCACACATCTTGTGCGCAACCTTGTGGACGACACATTGAAACCTGACTTAACCAGATGTTCCGTAAGCAAAAATTTACGATGATTAAAATCAGAGCAGCGTTAATCCATCCGGCCCATATAGATGAATACAGGCACCATAATCGTTCGTTTTAAGCGTCGGCCTCAGCTTGATGACCCTGTTCGTGCCTGTTTCGGTCGCGCTCGACTCCCGACAGACATCCGGAAAATGAAATAGTGTGACGAAAGCTGTCGTGAATCGCGGAATTGGTCTGGCAGGAGAGTAAAATTGACAGCTTTTTCAAACCCTGAGATGTATGGGTTTTTAATCGTTTTGTGCAAGCGGCCAAAACCGATTGGCACCAGGGTTAAGCCGTAAGGCTAGACAGAGCAACACATTGTTGGCAGAAAATTCATGGCAAAAGTTGAAACACTAAAACCGGGCGAACAACAGAGCATGTTCGCGCCCGACACCGAATCCAAAAAAGGAAACAGATCAAGAAAATCCGCTGCTCCGGCAAGGACGGCATCACCAGAAAGGGTTATCGACCTCAAGAGTTCAAGCGTGCTGGCTGTTACTGCCGTATTGCATACGACCGACATGAAATTGCTCGATGCCTACTTGAAAGACGCCGCCGGCCCGGAGGGTGATTTTTTCACCAACGATATTACCGTTATCGACCTTCGTGAGTTGACCGGCAAAGTGAGCGCGATCGACTGGGCGGCAATGATCGAGATGTTCAAGTCTTACCGCCTGAGTCCGGTCGTGGTTCGCAATGCTCCGTCCGAGATGGAGTCGGCCATCCTTGCCAGCGGCCTTGGCATCGACGCGGTCGGACTCGCTCGTTCTGCCACTTTACCGGAAGCCCCCGTTATTCCGGAAACAACCTCCGCCGCCGTCGCTCCGCCCAGGAATGAGGCAGCAATGCCAAAAACCGAGCCGAGCATGCCTCCCGTCCAGCGGCAGCCTGTCCAGAAACAGACGACCGGAACGATGATTATTGACACCCCGGTACGAAGCGGCAGCCGCATCTATGCGCCCAACGCCGACGTGATCGTTACCGCGGTCGTCAACCCGGGCGCAGAGATCATTGCGGACGGCAGCATACACATCTACGCACCACTCAAGGGCCGCGCACTGGCGGGAGCGAAAGGCAATGCCGCGGCGCGAATTTTTGCGCTCAGCATGGAGGCTGAACTTGTTTCCATCGCTGGCGTTTACAGCACGTTTGAGGATGGCCCCGACCCCAAGCTCAAAAAACGCCCTTGCCAGATCCGTCTGGTAGGTAACCGGCTGGAGATCAAACCTTTCGATTCGTCTTTTTAATTTGTTTCATCATTCGGCACATTTATGTGACCGGTTTCAATCAAGGAGTCTGCTTTGGCAAAAGTTATTGTAGTTACATCGGGAAAAGGTGGTGTTGGCAAAACCACGACGAGTGCCTGCGTTGCGTCAGGTCTTGCCATGCGAGGTTACAAGACGGCGGTGCTTGATTTTGACGTCGGTTTACGCAACCTCGATTTGGTGATGGGGTGTGAACGCCGAGTGGTGTATGACTTCATCAATGTCATCAACGGCGAAGCTACGCTCAATCAGGCGCTCATCAAGGACAAGCGAACGGCCAACCTGTTCGTGCTGCCCGCTTCACAGACGCGTGACAAGGATGCGCTGACCGAGGAGGGCGTTGAGCGTGTACTTAAAGGTCTGGTCGAGATGGGCTTCGAATACATTCTGTGCGACTCGCCGGCAGGTATCGAACATGGACCAACCATGGCGCTAACCTTCGCGGACGAAGCTATCGTCGTCGCCAATCCGGAAATTTCTTCGGTGCGCGATGCTGACCGCATCATTGGCATGCTCAGTTCCAAATCGCGGCGCGCGATCAATGGTGATACGCCGATCAAGGAACACCTGCTCATCACCCGTTACTCACCGAAGCGCGCAATCGACGGCGAAATGCTCTCCTACGGTGATGTGCAGGAACTGGTGCGCATCCCGCTGATGGGCATCATTCCGGAATCCGAGGCGGTGCTGCAAGCTTCCAATCAGGGCAACCCGGCCATTTACATGGAAGGCAGCGACGTCTCTGAAGCATACAAGGACGCGATCGCAAGATTCCTGGGGGATGAGATGCCTCTCAGGTTTACTGACTATGAAAAACCCGGTTTCTTCCAGCGTATTTTTGGGAGGGCTTAAGCCATGTCACTTTTCGATCTTATTTTTAAGCGAAAACTGGCTACTGCCAGTATCGCCAAGGAACGGCTGCAGATCCTGATCGCGCACGAGCACGGCAGCCGGTCGGCACCGGACTATCTGCAAGATTTGCACAGGGATCTGATTACCGTAATCTCGAAGTATGTCTCCGTCTCGCCGGAAGACATCAAGATCTCACGCGATCGGCAGGGCGATATTGATATTCTCGATGTGAATATCGCCATCACCAATCCGGCGCAATCCAAAGGCACCTGACAACGGCAATGAGTACCGCGCACGGAACAGGAAGAGCCAGACCGGCATGATCGACGTGCCACACGCCTCGGCATGGCAGCCTGCCATGCCGGGCATTCATTCACGATGCGCGTTTGAACCACAACCGTTCAACTAGTTCCTGAGTTGCCGGCAAAGTTGCGCCGAGCTCGGGGTCCAGTGACAGCAGAGCGTCTCTGGCAGCATCGATGCTTTCTTCGATGGCCGCATTGAGTTGTGCCGGCTCGACATCCGGCCAATCGATGTCATCATCTACCGGGAACAGCAGGGCTTCATCCAGCACCATGCCGGCCTCGTCGCACAACGCCTGAAAAAATACGTTGATCGCACTGAGCAGCAGTTGCGTCTCGTACGCTTCCAGCTCCCGGCACCACTCGCCCACGTGTTTCGAGAAAGTTTCGCCAGCCGTTTCCGCCAGCAGCAAAAATCGCACCGGCACGCCGGTATCAAGCAGTTCTTCTGCATTCTGAATGAATTCCAGCGGAACCGCCTCGATCGACCAGTCGAAATGGCTCATCCGGCACAATTCCAGCGTCTCACTTTCACCAGACAAAGTGTAGGTGGGCAGCATTTCAATCACGATCGGTTCTTCCGGCTGATTTGCGGCCGCAGCTTCCTCGGCCAGCGCATACCAGGCATACGGGCTGAGCTGGTCGTCCAGCTTGCCAACACTTTCGATCCACCGGACGATCTCCGTCTGTCCATCGTCATTCAG
>JAYFNP010000010.1:0-2106 GCA_034933385.1 Burkholderiaceae bacterium
AGCCAGATGATGCTCGAAATACACCCGTTCGAAGGTGTCGCGCGCTTCGCGCAAAGGCAAATCGAACGACAGGCTGAACGAATGGATCGCAGAAACCTGTTGCGCCGCCAACCCTGCCGCCGGATGGGGATTCGTGTTGGCAGGAACGGTTACCTGCGGTGCCGGGGCGCCCGCAGCAGCGCGTTCCTCGGATGCGGGTACGGTCACGCGCAAGGCCGCAGGATGGCGAATCGGCTCCGGAGTGCGGCTCAATCCTTGCTGCACCGCCTTCAACAGCTTTTGCATCGCGATCGGTTTTTCCAGAAAATTCAGCGCACCGATGCGAGTCGCTTCGACCGCAGTATCGATCGTCGCATGACCTGACATCATGATCACCGGCATCGTCAGCAAACCATCGCGCTGCCATTCTTTGAGCAGGGTAACGCCATCGGTATCCGGCATCCAGATATCGAGCAGCACCAGATCAGCCGCTCCTGCCGCACGCGCCTCTCGCGCCTGACGTGCATTTTCCGCCGTCTGTACAACGTGTCCCTCATCACTCAATATTTCCATGAGCAACTCGCGGATGCCCATTTCATCGTCGACTACAAGAATATTTGCCATATCTGTCTGCCAATTTGCCCTTGCCAGCGAATATTTACCATATCAGGCCAACTTTAACAACAAAATCGCCACTTTTGCGCCGGTTATATCTTTTCGATTCTCAATATCTATCCGCCCGCCATGTTCGTCAACAATTTTCTTTACCATCGCCAGACCCAGGCCGGTACCCCGTGCCTTGGAAGTGACATATGGTTCGAATGCCCGCGCCAGAATTTTCTGCGAAAAGCCCGGCCCGTTGTCCGCAACCGAAAACCTGACGGCCGCGCACACCTTGCCGTCGGTATCCTGGTAATGAATCACTTCTGTCATCACATCGATCTGCGGGCTAAGTCCGACCTGTTTGCTCTCATTGATAGCATCTTGAGCGTTCTGCAGAAGATTGTGAATGACCTGGCGCAACTGTGTCGCATCTCCCATCACCAGCGGCAAATCTGGCGCCAGTCGCGTATGGATCGCTGCCCGCCTGTCATCGCCCGTGTATAAATGAACAATTTCCTCAATCAGGGCATTTAAGTCCAGCGGCTCCAACACTGCAGGCGGCGTTCTCGCATAATCGCGAAAATCGTCAACCATGCGCTTCATCGATTCCACCTGATTCACGATGGTACCAGTACTTTTGCTTAAGATCGCCATATCCTGCTCGGCCAGCTTGCCTTCCAGCTTCATTAACAATCTTTCGGCCGACAGCTGAATCGGCGTCAGCGGATTTTTGATCTCATGCGCCAGCCGGCGGGCAACCTCGCCCCATGCAATCGACCGCTGTGCCGAAATCACGTCGGAAATATCATCGAATACGACGATATGCCCAGTGCCATTGCGCACTGGCAAACGCGAGCCTCGCGCCAGCAATGTAACCACATGGTCAGCATCGTGACCTTCCATTCCACGCGGAATCTCGATTTGCTGCTGCCAGTGCTTGCCGTTCGTGCGATTGCCGCCAGCTGCAGATTGCGCTCTTTGTTCGGAAAATGCCTTGGCCACGGCCTCAGCCAGTGGCGCCAACCCATCGATCTTGGCAAGCGGCTGACCAATATGCGTGCTGAAATCCATTTCCAGAATGCGTTCGACCGATTCGTTGCAACTGACCAGACGGAATTCTCCATCCAGCACCATCACGCCAGCCGACATATTGGCCAATACCGATTCCAGATAGATTTTGGCGTTTTCAAGTTCTGTGCGCGTTTTTTCCCCAGTACGACGCGCCTCGGCCAGTTGCATCGTCATCGTGTTGAACGATTGCGTCAACAGCCCCAATTCGTCCGGACTGGCAATAATCGGGCGTGGAGAAAGATCGCCTTCGGCCACAGCCTTCGTCCCTTGCGCCAGCAATAACAATGGCCGGGCAAAATTCGAAGCAATCATGAACGCACTGGCAATCGCGGCAAAAACCGCCAGCAGCAAGGTCAAGGTCAGCGTTACGATGTAAATCTTGCGCAAACCTGACCGCGCCAGAGAACGCGTCTGATATTCGCTGTACGCGATCCGCAGTGCCTCTGCGTTCTC
>JAYFNP010000011.1:0-2268 GCA_034933385.1 Burkholderiaceae bacterium
GCGCACCGATAACGGCCTTTACCAGGTGAAGAACAGTGGCAGAAATGGGACAATTGTGTTGGATGCGGCACCATCGGCCTAGGCATGAACCCTGCTGGCGCGACAGGAAACCGCATAACTCGGTTTATTGAGATAATGACGGGATGAATTCCATTCTTCAGAACCTCAATCCCGAGCAACTCGCTGCCGTCACGCTTCCCGCCCAATCCGCCCTGGTTCTCGCCGGCGCCGGCTCGGGCAAGACGCGTGTTTTGACTACACGCATCGCCTGGCTGCTGCAAACCGGACAAGTCTCGCCGCAAGGTATTCTTGCCGTTACCTTCACCAACAAGGCCGCCAAGGAAATGCTGGCGCGGCTGTCGGCGATGCTGCCGATCAATACGCGCGGCATGTGGATCGGTACCTTCCACGGCTTGTGCAACCGATTGTTGCGTACACACCATCAGGCAGCAGCACTGCCACAGACCTTCCAGATCCTTGATTCGCAGGATCAGTTGTCGGCGATCAAGCGGCTCTTGAAATCGAACAACATTGACGATGAAAGATATCCGCCGCGCAACCTGATGAACTTCATCAACAATGCGAAGGATTCCGGCTTGCGTGCTGGCGACATCGACGCGAACGACGATTACAACCGCAAGTTCATCGAGTTGTACGAACTGTACGACCAGCAATGCCAGCGCGAAGGCGTGGCCGATTTCGCCGAGCTGTTGTTGCGTTCGTACGAACTGCTGTTGCGCAACCAGCCGCTGCGCGAGCATTACCAGCAACGCTTCCGGCACATTCTGGTGGATGAATTTCAGGACACCAATGACCTGCAATACAAGTGGCTGAAATTGCTGTCCGGCGGCGGTGCGGCTGTGTTTGCAGTCGGCGACGATGACCAGAGCATCTATGCGTTCCGCGGCGCAAACGTCGGCAACATGGCGTCGTTCGAACGCGAATACCGGGTCGGGAACATCATCCGGCTGGAACAGAATTATCGCTCGCATGGCCACATTCTTGATGCGGCGAACATGCTGATTGCACACAATGCCAAGCGTCTTGGCAAGAACCTGCGTACTGACGCCGGTCATGGCGAGCCGCTGCGCGTGCACGAGGCGGTGTCGGATATCCGCGAAGCGCAGTGGATCGTGGATGAAACGCGGAACCTGATTGCGGAAGGGATGCTGCGCAGCGAGATCGCGGTGCTGTACCGTTCGAATGCGCAATCGCGCGTGATCGAACATGCGTTGTTCGGTGCGGGAATCCCTTACCGCGTGTACGGCGGGTTGCGTTTTTTCGAGCGCGCCGAAATCAAGCACGCGATCGCCTACCTGCAACTGATGGATAACCCGCACAACGATTCAGCCTTCCTGCGGGTGGTGAATTTCCCTGCACGCGGCATTGGTGCGCGCTCAATCGAACAGTTGCAGGATGCGGCCAGACAATACGACATTTCGCTGTATGCGGCGGTGCCGTATGTCACTGGCAAGGCTGGCATGACGCTGGGTGGTTTCGTGAAATTGATCGAGGGCGCGCGCTTCGAGACGCAGCAATTGCCGTTGCCGGAGATGGTGCAGGTGGTGCTGGAGCGCAGCACGCTGTTGCTGCATTACCAGACCGAGAAAGAAGGCGCGGATCGGATCGAAAATCTGGAACAGCTGGTCAGTGCGGCGACCTTGTTCGTGAACGAAGAAGGCTTCGGTCAGGATGCGCCGGCGCAGCTTGGCCCGAAGGCGGACACCGCCGGAGCTGACATGATCCTTGATGGTGATGGCGTTGACTTGCTCGACGCGGATATGCCGCTGTCGGAAGTGATGTCGCCGTTGTCGGCTTTTTTGTCGCATGCGTCACTCGAAGCGGGAGAAAACCAGGCGCAGGCCGGGCAGGACGCGCTGCAACTGATGACCGTGCATTCGGCCAAGGGGCTGGAATTCGATGCGGTGTTCATCACTGGTCTCGAGCAAGGCTTGTTCCCGCACCAGAACAGCGAGATGGAAGAGGGCGGGCTGGAAGAGGAGCGGCGGCTGATGTATGTCGCGATCACGCGTGCCAGGCGGCGGTTGTACCTGAGTTTTGCGCAAACGCGGATGCTGCATGGCCAGACGCGTTACAACGTCCGTTCGCGTTTTTTCGACGAGCTGCCGGAAGAGGCACTGAAATGGCTGACGCCGAATGTGCAGCACAACTGGTTCGGCCAGAATCCGGTGGTGGCCGATTTTGCGCCGTCACGCGTCAAGTCGCTGGCCAACAAGGTCAGCGAACAGGCGACCGGCTGGCGCATCG
>JAYFNP010000012.1:0-3646 GCA_034933385.1 Burkholderiaceae bacterium
CGCCGAATACCTGGCCACAGCCATGTATTTCACCGCATACCCCCAGGAAATTCACCGAATGTGAAGCGGAAACGGGCTATTTCCGCTTCATGAAGAATTCGTACTCGCTGCCACGATCTTCCTGGGCCAACAGTTCGTTGCCGGTCTGTTTCGCGAATGCCTGAAAATCGCGCAGCGAACCCTTGTCGGTCGTCATCACCCGCAGCACCTCACCGCTTTGCATGCCTGCCAGTGCTTTTTTTGCCCGCAAAATCGGCAGCGGGCAATTCAGCCCGCGCGCATCCACCTCAATATCAAATTCCATCACCCGATTTCCTGTCTGTCACAACGAGGCTAGCCGACCCGCTCGCCGACCCAGGCCGCCACACCTTGCAGCGCCTTTGCCAGCCCCGAAGGATCGGTACCGCCCGCTTGCGCCATGTCCGGCCGACCGCCGCCCTTGCCGCCGACCTGCTTGGCGACGAAATTCACCAATTCGCCAGCTTTCACCTTGGCCGTGGTATCGGGCGTCACACCAGCAATCAGGCTGACCTTGCCGTCATGCACGCTGGCCAGCACGATGGCCGCAGTCTTCAGCTTGTCTTTCATCTTGTCCATTGTCGTGCGCAAACCGGCCACGTCAGCACCGTCGAGCATCGCCGCCAGCACCTTGACGCCATTCACGTCGACCGCCTGGCCGAGCAAATCATCCCCCTGGCTGGACGCCATCTTCGTCTTGACGACGGACAGTTCCTTTTCCAGCGATTTCATCTGATCCTGCACCTGCAGGATGCGCGAGATCAATTCGTCCGGCGCGGCTTTCAACGCGGCCGCCGCTTCGTTCACGCGCCGCGCCAAGTCCTGCACCAAATGTACCGCATTCAGCCCGGTCACCGCTTCGACGCGCCGGATGCCGGCAGCAATGCCGCCCTCACTAACGATCTTGAACGAACCGATGTCGCCGGTGCGCGCCACGTGCGTACCGCCGCACAACTCGCACGACGAACCGATGTTCAGCATGCGCACCACATCGCCGTATTTCTCGCCGAACAGCGCCATCGCGCCCTGCTTGACCGCATCGTCAAATGCCATCACGCGCGACATGGTCGCCTGATTTTCCAGGATTTCCCGGTTGACGATATCCTCGACCTGGCGGATTTCGTCCACAGTCATCGGGGCGTTGTGGCTGAAGTCAAAACGGGTGCGTTCTTCGTTCACCAGCGATCCCTTTTGCGCCACATGCGTGCCAAGCACCTGGCGCAGCGCCTTGTGCATCAGTTGCGTCGCCGAATGGTTGCGCATCGTCTGTGCACGCTGTTCGAGGTTAACGGTTGCCTGCACCTTGTCGCCAACCGACAGTATGCCTTTGGTCACGGTGCCATGATGGCCAGATACTTCCGGCTGGATGCGCTGCGTATCCTCGACCGCGAAGGCCGCACCGTCAGAAGCAATCACACCGGAATCGCCGCACTGGCCGCCGGATTCGGCATAAAACGGCGTGGTGTCGAGCACCACGATGCCGTGCCGGCCAGCGTCGATTTTCTGCACCGGCACGCCATCGACATACAATGCGATAACCATACCCTCATGCGCCAGCGATTCGTAGCCGACGAACTTGGTCTTGTCACCGTGGTATTCGACGCCCGCCGCCATCTTGAACTTGCCGGCGGCGCGCGCGGTAGCACGTTGGCGTTCCATCGCTGCGGAAAAACCCGCTTCATCGACCGTAATTTCACGTTCACGACAGATGTCGGCGGTCAGATCGAGCGGAAAGCCATAAGTGTCGTATAACGTGAATGCGGTTTCGCCGTCGAGATTCTTTTCGCCTTTTGCCAGCGCGGCTTCAAGAATCTTCATGCCGTTTTCCAGCGTTTCGCCAAAGCGTTCTTCCTCGTGGCGCAGCACGCGCTCGACTTGGTGCGCCGCTTCCGGCAATTCCGGATAGGCCGCCCCCATTTCCTTGATCAAATCGGCGACCAGCTTGTAAAAGAACGGCTTCGTCTGGCCGAGCTTGTGACCGTGGCGCAGAGCACGACGGATGATGCGGCGCAGTACGTAACCATGCCCTTCGCTGCCAGGAATCAGGCCATCGACGATCATGAAGGCACACGCACGGATATGGTCGGCAATCACTTTCAGTGAATTGTTCGACAGATCCGTCGTACCGGTTTCGCGCGCCGCTGCCTTGACCAGGTTCTGGAACAGGTCGATTTCATAGTTGCTATGCACATGCTGCAACACCGCCGCCAGACGCTCCAGCCCCATGCCGGTATCGACGCACGGCCGCGGCAGCGGATGCATCGTGCCCTGCTCGTCGCGGTTGTACTGCATGAACACTAGATTCCAGATTTCGATATAGCGGTCGCCGTCTTCCTCGGCGCTCCCCGGAGGCCCGCCCCAGATTTCCGGGCCATGGTCGTAAAAAATTTCGCTGCATGGGCCGCACGGGCCGGTATCAGCCATCTGCCAGAAATTGTCCGACGCATAACGCGCGCCCTTGTTGTCGCCGATACGGATGATCCGTTCCTTCGGCACGCCGACCACATTGGCCCAGATGTCGTACGCCTCATCGTCCTCGTGATACACCGTCACTGACAATTTTTCCGCCGGCAAGCCGTACACTTTGGTCAGCAGATCCCAGGCATATTGAATCGCGTCGTGCTTGAAATAATCGCCAAAACTGAAATTGCCGAGCATTTCGAAAAACGTATGGTGACGTGCGGTATAACCGACGTTTTCCAGGTCGTTGTGCTTGCCGCCGGCGCGCACGCAGCGCTGCACCGAAGTTGCGCGAGTATAGGCGCGTTTGTCGGTACCGAGAAACACGTCCTTGAACTGCACCATGCCGGCATTGGTCAGCATCAATGTCGGGTCGTTCGCCGGCACCAGCGGACTGGAGCGCACCACCGTGTGGCCGCGTGACTCAAAAAAGCGGAGGAATTTATCGCGAATTTCAGAGGATTTCATGTCGTTGTTGATTTGCAGGCAGTTCGGCCAAAACAGAGATTATACGGGATAAGTTCGTCCACGAATCAGCCATCGAACCGCTGCTCCAGTCACGAATGACAACCGGTCGAATGGTTAGATGCAGACGTTGACTCGCGCTAACGTTGTCTGATGGCAACGCTTGACACCAAGAGCAACCACTTGGCTTGCCTCTACACGATACACATACACCGGTGTGTATCTCACGATTTCAATCATTACTCAACGGCTATCATAAGTTTCCGACAATACCCCCACAATGGCCTCGCTAAACCGTTGCTTGAACGAAGAATGTCTGGCTCATAGTTTCCGAAAAATAACTTGTAATAAACCAAGACACGGTCAACAATCGAAGAATAGCGGAAACTCTTCAGGCATCTGGGGAGTATTGTTCAGCCAATACATCAGCAGTTCCCGAGTTCGTATTTTGTGTAGCCATCGCGCATGTTATTGCCTGTGGCCAATCACGGACACGGGAATTGCCTGTGCGCGGCTATTGTTTGGTTAATTGACAACATGCCTGATTTTTACGATATCCGCCAGCATTTGCTCGTAGCGCGCTTGCCAACGTTGCCGCAAATACTCGTCAAGTTGGTCGAGTACTGTCAAACCGAGGAAGTCGGGATGACACAACTGGCGGAATTGATCGCCAAGGATACGGCTATCGCCAGCAAGATTCTGG
>JAYFNP010000013.1:0-15949 GCA_034933385.1 Burkholderiaceae bacterium
ATCTGATGATGTCGCTGGGCGGCGCGTTGGGCGGGCTGGCGGTCGGATTGGTCGCGGTCAAGGTATTCAATGCGAATTACGAATTCGGCCTCGGTCTGGCGCTGACGCTGATCATTGCGGCAGTGATGGTACGTTCGTTACGGCTGGCGATTCCCGTCGTACTCATCGTGGCTGGCGGCTTTGGCGGTTACTATGCCTATGCGAACCGCGATTACTTCGCGACGCAGCAGACCCTGCTGATGAAGCGCAATTTCTACGGTGCGCTGTCGGTGCGCGACTATTATCGCGACGATCCGCAACACGCCGTGCGCCGCTTCGTGCATGGCGTGATCATGCACGGCGAGCAATTCCAGGCGCCGGAGCGGCTCGACGAAGCAACCGCATACTTCCGTCAAGGATCAGGAATCGGACGGACGATGACCGCGCTGAATCAGCCGAACCGGCGCATCGGTATCATCGGGTTGGGTGCGGGCACGCTCGCGACCTACGGGCGGAAAGGTGACACGATCCGCTTTTACGAGATCAACCCCGACGTGATTGAGGTGGCGCACAGCCATTTCAGTTTCCTGTCGCGCAGTCGGGCGAACATCGAACTGGTCTTGGGCGATGCTCGATTGGCGATGGAGCGCGAAGCGCCGCAGGCATATGACTTGATCGTGATTGATGCCTTCTCCGGCGATTCGATCCCGGTGCATCTGGCGACCGACGAAGCGCTGGCGGTGTACTTGCGCCACCTGAAACCGGGCGGGGTGATCGCTTTTCACATCAGCAACAAGTTTCTGCGATTGGCACCGGTGCTGCAACGGCTCGCCGACCATCGCGGATTGGACGGCATGTCCGTCAGTGAGCCGGCGAATTTGCGCGATCACTATTCGTCCGACTGGTTCCTGATGACGACCGACCCGAGATTACGGAATCACCCTGCGATCGCGTCGCAGATCGAAGCGGTTGAAGAGATCCCGGGGCTTGGTTTGTGGACGGATGATTTCAATAACCTGTTCCAGATATTGAAGTAGAAAATCGGCGCGCTCGGAAAATATCGAAACTTGCACGTGGTTTTCTGCAGATCGGAATCGGAACAGTTCGTAGCAGCTCACTAGCCGGAACGATGTTGCCAATTGACAACATATTGTTCCGGCTAATTTCACTCTGAGTCAGCACAGTCCGAGCGAAATAAATTGCCAAGGCAATAATAATTTGTTGCTGCACAGAAACAGGTATGCTAGCCTGCTCTGTGTAGTATAGGGTCAATGCCTTTGCAGAATAGCAGGGGCCAGATGGGAATCACATGATGCAAACAAAATAGCCGCTGGCGTAGCCGCGCAGGTTTGCGCGGGTTGTGGTCTGAAGGCTTGAGTTATCGCCAGCTCCATAGTGAAACAGTTCTACCACCGGGACGAACGTATCAGAAGAATCCGGGAGGACTAGATGAATTCAGAGCAACCCATACAGGTCAACTTTGTCAATCAACATTACCTTCAGAAGGTCATGGGCTTGGCAGAGGAAATGACTATCGCGGCAACCGAAGATATTTGCGACCAGCGCGGCCTGAAACTGGTTGCCAAAGGCACCAGGATTTCGTCACACTTGCAGGAGAAACTGATCCTGCACAAGTTGTGCAAGCCACTTGAGTTGAGCATTGCCGTCGAGGGCGGGATTACCTCCAATGAAGTCGTGGCAGAGGCAAAACACCTGATCGAGACAATAGAGCCAATCAGCTATATGCTGAAAACGGCGACTGATGGCCAGGGTGCGCCGTTCGATGTTATGGCATCGGCGCCGATCAGCAATGCGATGAGCATGATGCTGACAATGGGAAAACACCGCGGCAACAGCGCCTTCTCCCACAGCGTGAATGTCAGTCTGGTCTCGATGTGTCTTGCGAAAAAGCTCGGGCTGAGCATAAAAGACCAGCAGATCGCCGGCCTGGCCGGATTGCTGCACGATATCGGTGAACTGTACATTCAACCGGAATACCTGCAGCATCGGAAAACCTTGCGCCCGAGCGAATGGCACCATATCGTGGTGCATCCGCGTATCGGGCAAATGCTGCTCGAGGAACTGGAAGACTATCCGCCGGCTGTTGGACGCGCCGTTGCCGAGCATCATGAACGCTTTGACGGTTCCGGCTATCCGCGCCAGATTTCCGGCAAGAACATCAGCCTGGTCGGGCAAGTGGTCTCAGTTGCGGAAATGATTTCGGGCGTATTCATGCGCAACGACAGGGCGCTGGAACGCGCCGAACTGGCGCTGAAAATCATTCCCGGCGAGCATCCGGCCGGGCTGGTGTCGGCTGTTTCCGAAGCCTTGCAGAATGCGCGCGGCAAACAGAAGGCTACATCGGCAGCTACTTCGGATAACACGCAACAGAGAGTGGTCAACCTGCATCTGCGCATCGTTTCGGTCCTGGAAGAAGTGCGCCGGCAGATAGAGCAGCCGGTAGTGCAGTCGAAACAAGCGAAGGAATTGCTCCAGAAAATATTCCAGCGGGCGCAAATCATACAGCGCGCGTTTTGCAGCACCGGGTTGTATATTTGCCTCGATCAGGACTAACCTGTTTCAGGAAAAGTACTTAGAAGTCATGTTCGAGGCGACGGTTGCAGCCAATGAAATGCAGTGGCGCTTGCGTGAAGTGGCGCGCAGTATTGCGCTGCAGTCATCGGCGCTGGAGGAACAGGAGAGGGCGCTCTTCCAGAACATTATCGAGATGCTAGACAACGACGGTTAGCGATGAAAAACTCCGGTGCCGGAGTGTTTGTGTTGGCGTCAGCGAAGTAGCCATGGATCTGCCGAGCCGGAACCCAATGACGGATTGCGATGGCTATTACTGAGATTTTCCAGATCCGTCTTCCCGCCTTACGGATGATTGCTCGTGGTGTTTGACCGCGACCGATCGCCATACCAGGCAGATGACCCATTGGGCAATAAGGAGATTCAGGAATACTGGGAAACTGATCGTTTCGAGAATGGCCATTAGAACGGATATAAGCAGCAAAACGAGCATGACAACGCCGCCCACGCTGGTCACATAAAATAGCCCGATTGGGCCGAGCAGTATGGTTGCTACCAAGGCGTTATCGGTACTTTTCGGTTTGCTGGAGGTCACGACGGCATTGACGTTGCTGTTATTGTCGTCGGTGGAAATTTTTGCCTCTTCATGTGCCTTGACACCAGGCCATGGCGGTTGTTCTACGGAGTTGTCACCCTTGGTCTTCTTGTGCCTTTCAAGCATGTCAGGTAAATCGGCCCCGCAACGCTCGCAAAAGATGGCAGCGTCATGATTTTTTTTCCCGCACTTGCTACAGTACATATCAGAGCCTTTTGTGAAAGACAGACACCTTTGCGAACATTGTACACAGAGGGCGGCAGAAATACTGTTCGGGATGGCGCAATCCAGCAAGGACTATCGAATAGATCAAAAAAAGCCCGGAATGAATCCGGGCTTTTCAAGTTGGTGAGATTTTCACCTAGTGTGAGAACTTGCAAAAAACATCAGATATCAATGTTTGCAGCGAGCGCATTACCCTCAATAAAGGCGCGACGCGGTTCCACATTATCGCCCATCAGCGTGGTGAAAATCTGGTCGGCAGAAATCGCGTCCTCGATTTGCACCTTAAGCAGACGGCGAGCGTTCGGGTCCATGGTCGTTTCCCAAAGTTGATCAGGATTCATTTCTCCCAGCCCCTTGTAGCGCTGCTTGGAAACGCCGCGATCAGCTTCGGCGCGCAGCCATTGCATCGCCTGGTGGAAATTGACGATAGCGGTCTCGCGCGTGCGCTCGCCTTCACCTCGACGTATGAACGCGCCCGCACCGATGAGTCCCTGGAAGGTGACAGCCGCGTGCGTCAATGCGCGGTAGTCTGCTCCGCGCACAAAATCGCGGGTGACCACACTGACGCGGACATTGCCATGCACGACGCGTTCGATTTTCAGCACATGCTCGTCGGTGGCTTCGTCCAATTTGGCGACCACACGCAGTAACGGGTCGTTGATCGCCTGTGCCAGTGCTTGTGCCGACTGTTCGGCGTCAGTCAGCGATTCGAGATTGAGCGTGGCGCCGTTCATGATGGCTGTTAGCACAGCGTCGTCGATTACACGGCCAAGTCGCAAGATGATCGCGTTGGCCGTGCTGTACTGGCGTACCAGTTCTGCCAGCGGCTCGCCGTTGATCGGCGTGGCGCCCTCGGACGGAGTCAACGTTGCGCCGTTCAGTGCAACCTGCATCATGTAATTCGATTCTTCGAAATCGTCTTTCAGGTAGCGCTCGTCGCGGCCGGACTTGACCTTGTACAGTGGCGGCTGTGCGATATAAACGTAACCGCGCTCAATCAGTTCCGGCATTTGCCGGTAGAACAGTGTCAACAGCAGTGTACGAATGTGTGCGCCGTCAACGTCGGCATCGGTCATGATAATGATGCGGTGGTAGCGCAGTTTTTCGATGTTGAATTCGTCTGCGCCGATGCTGGTGCCGAGCGTCGCGATCAGCGTGGTGATCTGTTCCGATGACAGCATTTTTTCAAAGCGCGCCTTTTCGACGTTCAGCACCTTGCCGCGCAACGGCAGGATTGCCTGAAACTTGCGGTCGCGTCCCTGTTTTGCCGAACCGCCGGCCGAGTCGCCCTCGACCAGATACAGCTCAGTCAGTGCCGGATCCCGTTCCTGGCAATCAGCCAGCTTGGATGACAGGCCAAGGCCATCCATAATCCCTTTGCGCCGCGTCAAGTCGCGTGCCCGGCGTGCCGCTTCGCGCGCGCGCGCTGCCTCGACGATCTTGCCGCAGATGATTTTCGCGTCGTTCGGCTTTTCCTGCAGAAAGTCGGTCAGCGTCTTGGCGACGATTTCTTCGACCGGGCCGCGCACCTCGCTGGAAACCAGCTTGTCCTTCGTTTGCGAACTGAATTTCGGCTCTGGAACCTTGACCGACAGCACACAGGTTAGCCCTTCGCGCATGTCATCGCCGGCAATGTCGACCTTGGCCTTTTTCGCCAGCTCGTTTTCTTCGATGTACTTGTTGATCACGCGTGTCATCGCAGCGCGCAGACCGGTCAGATGCGTGCCACCGTCGCGCTGCGGAATGTTGTTGGTGAAGCACAACACCTGTTCGTTGTAGGCGTCGTTCCATTGCATTGAGACATCGACCGAGACAAGCGTATTCTGTTCGGACATCCGTTCGCCGGTCGCCTGGAAGATGGTCGGGTGTAGCGCCGTCTTCGACTTGTTGATGTATTCGACGAAACCGCGCGTACCGCCCTCGAACGCGAAGGTTTCTTCCTTGTGGGTGCGCTGGTCGGTCAGCTTGATGAATACCCCATTGTTCAGGAACGAAAGTTCGCGAATGCGGCGCGCCAGCACTTCGTAGTGGAATTCGACGTGCGTGAAAATTTCTTCGTCCGGCCAGAAATGAACCTCGGTTCCGCGCTGGTCGGTATCGCCCACCAGTTTCATTGGTGAGCATTCAACGCCATTGATAATTTCGACATGACGATCCTGCGGAACGCCGCGGACGAATTTCATGCAATGCGTCTTGCCGTCGCGGCGCACGGTCAGTTTGAGCATCTTCGACAAACCGTTGACGCACGAAACGCCAACGCCGTGCAGACCACCGGAGACCTTGTAGGCGTTCTGGTCGAATTTGCCGCCCGCGTGCAGTTCGGTCATCACGATTTCGGCCGCGCTGCGTTTCGGCTCGTGCTTGTCGTCGAACTTGATGCCGGTCGGCACGCCACGGCCATTGTCGGTGATCGAAATCGAATTGTCGGCGTGGATCGTGACATGGATTTCAGTGCAGTAACCTGCCAGCGCCTCGTCGATTGAATTGTCGAGCACCTCGAACACCAGATGGTGCAGGCCAGTGCCGTCCGAAGTGTCGCCGATGTACATGCCGGGACGCTTGCGCACCGCTTCGAGGCCTTCCAGAATCTGAATTGCGGAAACGCCGTAGTCGCCTTGCTCCGGCTGGTTATGCTTTTGGGTGTCTGACATGGTGCTGCTTTCCTGAAATACTGCTGTGAGTTGCTACCTACATAAAAACTGGGGCCGGCAATTGATTTTGCCAAGCGGGGAATGACCCCGACACCGGATTCACGCAATGACTGCCAAGATTAAATGCGCATTGGCATCACGACATATTTGAAGTCCGGATTGTCTGGGATTGAAATCAGCGCTGACGAATTCGCATCGCCAAGCGCAATGTTGATCTGCTCGCTTTTGAGGTTGTTCAGCACATCGAGCAGATAGGTGACATTGAAGCCGATATCGACGCTGTCGCCACCGTAATCGATTTCCAGTTCTTCCACGGCTTCTTCCTGATCGGCGTTGGTCGAGCTGATTTTCAGGCTGCCAGGCGCGACGATGCAGCGCACGCCTTTGAATTTGTCGCTGGTCATGATTGCAGCCCGTTGCAAGGAACGCAGCAGGGTTTCACGGCTGATGGTGAAATTGTTTTTATAGCCTTTGGGCAGTACGCGGCCATAATCCGGGAACTTGCCTTCGACCAGTTTGGAAACCAGTTCGGTGTCGCCGAACCCCAGCTTGATCTGGTTGCTGGTGATGTCAATCTGGATCGGTTGGTCGCTTTCTTCCAGCAGGCGTTGCAGTTCGAGGATGGTCTTGCGTGGAATGATGACTTCCTGTCGCGGGCATTCCTGCTCGGCTGCGACTTGGCAGAACGCCAGTCGGTGGCCGTCGGTCGCTACGGCGATCACATTCTTCCCGTCGACTACCAGCAGCAGGCCGTTCAGGTAATAACGGATATCCTGTTGGGCCATCGCGAAATGCACCATGTTCAACAGGTTGCGCAGCGTTTTTTGCGGCAGCGCCAGGTGGGCAGTGTAGTTTTCCGCCTGGGCAACAGTCGGAAAATCTTCGGCCGCCAGCGTCTGCAGCGAAAAGCGTGACTTGCCGGCTTGCACGCTCAAGCGCTTGTTGGCCAGCGTCAGCGTTACGTCGGCCGATTCCGGCAGCGAACGCAGGATGTCGAGCAGCTTGCGGGCAGCGACTGTGGTCGCGCCTTCATCGTCACCCGACCCGACCTGCGCATGGGTGGTGATTTGAATTTCGGTATCGGTGGACAGGAAGGAAACATCATCGCCCTGCTTGCGAATGAGGATATTGGCCAGAATCGGCAGGGTTTGCCGACGCTCGACAATACCGCTCACGATTTGCAGCGGGCGGAGGATGCTGTCTCTGCTGGTTTTAACCAATTGCATATGCGTATCCTTGAGAAAATTGCTTCAATCAATCAAAAAACGGCCCCACCAGAATCTTGCCAAAGAACCAACTAAAGCCATAAAGGTATATTTTGACAGAAAAATGCCTGCCGACCACCTTTTCTGGGATGCGGGCCAAAGACGCCGACGCTAGCCTTTCAGCGTCTGCTCCAGCACATGCAACTGATGGTTGCATTCAGGGTCGCGCGCCCGATCCTGGGTAATTTTGCGCACTGCATGCAACACCGTCGTATGGTCGCGTCCGCCAAACAGTTCGCCGATTTCCGGCAGGCTTTTCTGCGTCAATTCTTTTGCCAGATACATCGCCATCTGGCGCGGGCGCACGATATTCGCCGGCCGCCGTTTCGAATACATGTCCGCGACCTTGATGTTGAAAAAGTCGGCCACGGTTTTCTGGATATTTTCGACCGAAATCTGGCGGTTCTGCACCGAAAGCAAGTCTTTCAGCGCGTCCCGGGCGAGGTCAATGGTGATGTCCTTGTTGTGAAAACGCGAAAATGCCAGGATTTTGCTCAATGCGCCTTCCAGTTCGCGCACGTTCGAGCGCAGGTGCTTGGCGACGAAGAAAGCGACGTCGTCCGAGAACGCCTTGTTGTGCTGGTTGGCTTTCTTTTGCAAGATGGCGACCCGCATTTCCAGCTCGGGTGGCTCGATCGCCACGGTCAGTCCGGAATCGAAGCGTGATGTCAGGCGTCCGTCGATGCCGCTGATTTCCTTCGGATAGGTGTCGCTGGTGATGATGATTTGCTTCCTGGCGGCGATCAGGGTTTCGAAGGCGTAAAAAAATTCTTCCTGGGTGCGCGCTTTATTGCCGCCGATGAACTGAATATCATCGATCAGCAGCATGTCGAGCGAATGGTAATAGCGTTTGAAATCGTCAAACCCTTTACGCTGGTAGGCGGTCAACACATCAGTCACATAGTGATCGGCGCGGATGTAGCGGATGCGTGCGGAAGGGTGATCCACCATCACCTGGTTGCCGATCGCGTGGATCATGTGGGTCTTGCCGAGGCCGACGCCACCGTAAATGAACAGCGGGTTATACGATCCGCCCGGGTTGTTGGCGACTTGAATGGCAGCGGCGCGCGCCAGCTGGTTGGCATTACCGGTAACCAGGCTGTCGAAAGTAAGTTCGGGGTTGATGCTGCTCTGGCCGCGTCGTGTTGCGGCTTCATTGGCCAGTGCCTCTTCCTGAGCGTGCGCATCTTGTTCTATGCCATCACGCTGCGAGACTTGCACGGCAGGGAGCGCAGCTGCTTTGGGTACGTTCGATTTTGGGTCGAGGACAAACTGTACTGCAATCTGTTCGCCCAGATGCTCGGCAACCAGCGAAGTGATCCTGGCGGCATATTGCGTTTTGACCCAATCAAGCTTGAAGCGATTTGGCGCGGCGATGCGTAGCGTTCCGTCATCGATTGACAGCGGCGTCAGCGGCTTGATCCAGGCGCTGTATTGCTGCGGCGTCAATTCGCATTCCAGTTGGGCAGAGCACGCTTGCCAGAAGTCGTTCATGAATCCTGTGTCTCAAAAAATAAAAAACATATAAAGTAACGCCTGGCGACACGCTTGCTGGTCAAACACCTGCAGGATGCTGTTTTGGGCAGAGGTGGAGGCCTTTCCAAGCTGTCATTTTACCCTTGTCCGGCAAAGTTATCCACAGGCATTTAGCATTTTTAATCGAGTGCGACGCTTATTAATGTTAATCATTTGCCAACAATATGAAGTAAAAGAGATGCGGATATGCATATTGACAAAAACGGTCGAAATGCTGTCTAATTCAGGGTTACCCGTGTGCTGTAATGATTTGGTGTGTCGGCAATGGCCCAAGTTGGCTGTGTTCCATTCATCGGACGGCGGCGCAAAGGGGGGCAATAACCCAATTTATCCCTGCTGAATTAAACGAGGCCACAATGAAACGTACTTATCAACCTTCCGTCGTGCGTCGCAAGCGCACCCACGGCTTCCGCGCGCGTATGGCGACCCGGGGTGGCCGCGCTGTGCTGAACGCTCGCCGCGCCAAAGGGCGCAAGCGTCTGGCCGCCTGAACCCCGTATTTGCCCTGTTGATGGCAGCGTGACGGAAAATTTCTCTCGCGAACGGCGAATCGTTAAAACGGATGATTTTTCATCCGTTTTTCGTTTGCGCCCAACGTATCGGACGTCGCATTTCGTGCTGTATGCCCGACCCAGCCAGTTGCTTCAGGCGCGGCTGGGGATCGTCGTGGCGAAGCGGCTTGCGCCGCGCGCCGTCACGCGCAATACCATCAAACGCATCACGCGCGAGATTTTCCGGCGTGCCGACATGCGTCGCTGCGACTACATCGTGCGCCTGTCGGCGCCGGTAAATGCAAAATCGCAGCCAGCGACCGGCGTTTTGTTGAAGGCAGAATTGAAACAAGAGCTGCTGACCCTGTTATCATCTCAAACTTTGGGGCGCGCTGATTAATTTCAGGGCAGTCCATGAACCCCGGCATCCGGGTGTTGGTCAGTGTTTCCTGGCGGAGAGAGCGTGCTGAATTCACCTCTGAAATCCTTGCTGCTGTTGCTGTTGCGCCTGTACCAGGTGTGCATCAGCCCGTTGCTCGGGCCGAAATGCCGTTTCTATCCGACTTGCTCGAATTACGCGATCGAAGCGATTTGTGAGCACGGCGCCGCCAAGGGGAGCTTGTTGGCGGCCAAACGCTTGTGTAAATGCCATCCGTGGCACCCGGGCGGATTCGACCCGGTGCCGCCGAAATCCGGTGCGACCGCATCAACGACCGCCTGCGGTTGTAAACATTCCTGATAGATACACTTATGACTTTTAGAAACCGTACTACGTTGTGGCTGGTGTTGGTAATTTCCTGCGTAATGCTGTGGGATAACTGGCAGGTCTATAACGGCGGCTCATCGTTCTTCTTCCAGTCCTCGGGCAAATCGCAGGCCTCGGCCAAAAAAACGCGTGCCAAGGCGAGCGAACAGAAAGAAGTCGAGCAGGCTGTCGAAGAGAAAACAGCAGCGCCGGCGCCGACCGAGGTGGTGCAGATTGCGACCGACGTCGTGATTGCCGACATCGATACCGCCGGTGGCGTGATCAAACGTCTGGAGCTGCTCAAGCACAAGGACAAGGTCGACCCGAGCAAGAACATGGTGCTGTTCGACACCGAGTCTCCGCGCACCTATCTGGCGCAAACCGGCCTGACCGGCGGCAAGTTCCCGAGCCACAAGACGGCATTTGTCGCCAAGCCTGGCGCGCGCAGCCTGGGCGATGCGGATCAGGTGCAACTGGTGCTGGAAGCCGAACAGGGCGGGGTCAAGCTGGTCAAGACGTTCACTTTCAAGCGCGGCGATTACACCATCGGCGTCAAGCATGATGTGACCAACCTGAACAAGACGCCGATCGAACCGTCGCTCTACTTGCAACTGGTGCGCGACGGCGACAAGCCGGAGGGCGAATCGAAGCTGGCCAGCACCTTTACCGGCCCGGCGGTGTATACCGATGCCGACAAGTTCCAGAAACTGGATTTCGAAAAGATCGAAAAAGGCAAGGAAGAACACGCGAACAAGGCCGACAACGGCTGGGTCGCGATGGTACAGCATTACTTCGTGTCGGCCTTTATCCCGCCGGACAAGGTGGAGCGTGAGATTTATTCGAGCAAGGTGGACACCAACCTGTATGCGGTCGGCGATATCTTGCCGCTGGGAGCGGTCGCTCCGGGCGCCACTGCGTCGATGGATGCCCGCCTGTATGCCGGTCCGCAGGATGCGGTCATGCTGGAAAAGACCGCGCCGGGGCTGGAACTGGTCCGGGATTATGGCTGGGTAACGATCATTGCCAAGCCGATTTTCTGGCTGCTGTTGCAGATCCAGAAGGTCGTCGGCAACTGGGGCTGGAGCATCATCTGGCTGACGGTGCTGATCAAGGTGCTGTTCGTGCCGCTGTCCGCCGCCAGCTACCGCAGCATGGCGAACATGAAGGAGTGCCAGCCGAAGATCGAAGATATCCGCGAGCGTTACAAGGATGACAAGCCGGCGATGAACAAGGCGATGATGGACTTGTACAAGACGGAGAAAATCAACCCGCTTGGCGGCTGCCTGCCGGTGGTGATCCAGATTCCGGTGTTCATTGCGCTGTACTGGGTGCTGCTGGCCAGCGTTGAAATCCGCAATGCGCCCTGGCTCGGCTGGATTACCGACCTGGCGATGCCCGACCCGTGGTACATCCTGCCGGTCCTGATGGCGGTTTCGATGTTCGTCCAGCAAAAGATGACGCCGCCGCCGCCCGACCCGACGCAGGCGAAGGTGATGATGTTCATGCCGCTGGTCTTCTCGGTGATGTTCTTCTTCTTCCCGGCCGGTCTGGTGCTGTACTGGATTGTGAACAACCTGCTGTCGATTGCGCAGCAGGCATGGGTCAACAAGCGTTACGAGGCGGACAAGGCCAAGAAGAAAAAACCGGCCTGACTGTAAAGCCCGTGCCTGTCACGGGCTTTTTTCTTTGATGGGCAAACCATGTTGTGGCTGTTCGATCTTGACAATACCTTGCACGATGCTTCGCACGCGATTTTCCCGGCGATCACGGCAAACATGAATGCCTATCTGGCCAAAACGCTGGGCCAGGATGGCGTGCCGGCCGATACCGAGACGGTCAATGCGGTGCGGATGGGCTACTGGCGGCGCTATGGCGCGACGCTCTTGGGCATGATCCGGCACCACGACGTGAAAATGCAGGATTTCCTGCACGAAGCGCACCAGTTCGACGATCTGGCCTCGATGATCCGTGCCGAACGGGGCTTGCAGCATTTCTTCCGCCGTCTGCCCGGGCGCAAGATCCTGCTGACCAATGCGCCGCGCCGTTATTCGCGCGACGTCATCCGGCATCTCGGCTTGCACCGCTATTTTGCGCGGCACATTTCAATCGAATCGATGCGTGTCCATGGCCGTCTGCGGCCGAAACCGTCGCGCCACTTGCTGAAAAAACTGCTGGCGAAAGAAAAGGTCAGGCCGCAGCGCGCGATTCTGGTCGAAGACACCGCCCGGACGCTGAAAGCGGCCAAATCGCTGGGGATGCACACGGTGCTGGTGACCCAATACCTGTCGGCGCAAGCCAGCCGGCAAATGCATATTGTTACTCTGGCGCAACCGGAATGCAGAAATCGTCCCGTTTATGTCGATGTCAAAGTAAAATCAATCCGACAGTTACCGGGCAACCTGAGCCGCCTGCGATAATTGTCCGCGCATCCGATTCTTCCCTGACCGAGACGACATGGCGACCACCAAGCCGGGCGAACGCAAGCTGCAAATCCTTCAGACGCTGGCCGAGATGCTGGAGCAGCCGAAGGGCGAACGAATCACCACCGCCGCGCTGGCGGCCAGACTCGATGTGTCGGAAGCGGCGCTGTACCGCCATTTCGCCAGCAAGGCGCAAATGTTCGAAGGCTTGATTGAATTCATCGAATCGACCATCTTCGGCCTGATCAACCAGATCGAGGAGCGGCAGGAAAATGGTTTGTCGCGCACTCAGGCGATCACGCTGATGCTGTTGAATTTCGCCGAGCGCAATCCGGGCATGACGCGCGTGCTGATCGGCGACGCGCTGGTCAACGAGGACGAACGGCTGCAGGCGCGGATGAATCAGCTGATCGAACGGATCGAGCTGTCGCTGCGCCAGACCTTGCGCGCGGCGGCTGCCCAGGGGCAGGCGAGCGAGGGCCAGGTGACGGCGCGCGCGAATCTGATCGCCAGTTTCGTTACCGGCCGCTGGCATCGTTTTGCGAAGAGCGGTTTCCGTCAGAACCCATCCGAAGGCGCGCCGGAACAGGTGGCGCTGTTGTTGGCGTGAAGCGGGCCGATGTCGTGCGCGATGATTATCCCGCCTGTCCAATTGTCCCGCATGCCGATTTTCGAGAAAATTCGATGGGTATATTGAAAAATATAGTGCCGTGGCAAGATTTTCTGCGGCAGTTAAAAAATACAGGGCGCAGTATATTTTGGGCCTCCCACCCCCCGATTTCGCGGTCGGAAGGTTTTTTCAGCCGCCTTGGCCGTCCCGTCTGCGTTGCCGGTCCGGCCTATGCAAGCGGCAGCCGGTACCCGATTCACCCTGTAACGCAACCGACCTGCCAGCGCAGGCGTCAGTACGATGACTGATCTTCTTCTGTTTGCTCCGTCCGCTTCCGCGTACCCGACCGTGGTCGCCGGCATCCTTGGGCTGCTGATTGGCAGTTTCCTGAACGTGGTGATTTACCGCATCCCGAAAATGATGCAGCGCGAATCCGACAATTACATCGCCGAAGAAAGCGGCAGGGAGCCACCGCATACCGACCGGTTCAACCTGATCGTGCCGCGCTCGGCCTGTCCGCATTGCGGCCACCCGATCAGCGCGCTGGAAAACATTCCGGTATTGAGTTACCTGTTTCTGGGCGGCAAATGCCGCGCCTGCAAGGCGAAAATACCGCTGCGTTATCCGCTGGTCGAACTCGGCACCGGCCTGCTGTCGGCGTTTCTGATCTGGCGTTTCGGCAGCGGCTGGCTTGGATTGGCGACCTTGCCGTTCGCCTGGCTGCTGATCGCGATGACCTTCATCGACCTGGACACCCAATTCCTGCCGGATGACCTGACTTACCTGCTGCTGTGGATCGGGCTGCTGCTGAACCTGAAGGGCGGCTTCGTGCCGCTGCCGGAGGCAGTGATCGGCGCGGTTGCTGGCTACCTGTCGCTGTGGTCGATCTACTGGCTGTTCAAGCTGGCGACCGGCAAGGAGGGCATGGGCTACGGCGATTTCAAGCTGCTGGCCGGGCTCGGTGCCTGGTTCGGCTGGAAAATGTTGCCGGCGATCATACTGCTGTCGTCGGCGGTGGGCGCGGTGGTCGGCATTGCGCTGATCGTGTTCGCGAAACACGGGCGCGACAAGCCGATTCCGTTCGGCCCGTATCTGGCGGCGGCCGGCATGCTGGCGCTGATTGCCGGCAAGCCGGTGGCGCAATTCATTTTCGGTTTTCTGGCGTGAGCGCCCAGCCTTTTTCGGTCGGCTTGACCGGCGGCATCGGCAGCGGCAAAACCACGGTTGCCAACCTGTTTGCCGAACGTGGCGCAAGCATCATCGATACCGATGCGATCGCGCATCAGTTGACTGTGGCTGGCGGTGCGGCCATCGAGCCGATCCGCGCGGAATTCGGCGCGGCGGTGATCGATGCTGCCGGGGCGCTGGATCGGGCGGCGATGCGCGCGCGGGTGTTTGCCGACCGGGAAGCCAAGATCCGGCTGGAAGCGATCCTGCATCCGCTGATCCGCAACGAGTGCGAACGGCAGGCGGCCGCCGCGCAGGGCAGCTACGTGATGTTTGCGGTGCCGCTGCTGGTCGAATCCGGCCGCTGGGCAGAGCGCGTGTCGCGCGTGCTGGTGGTCGATTGTCCGGAAGACTTGCAGGTCAGCCGGGTGATGGCGCGCAGCAACATGACCGAAGCGCAAGTGCGTGCCATCATGGCGACGCAGGCGACGCGCGCACAACGGCTGGCGGCGGCGGATGATGTGATCGTCAACGATGGTCCGGCTACTGCGCTGGTGCCCGAAATCGAGCGGCTGCATGCGCTGTATTCCAGACTGGCGAGCCAAAGCGTAACAAAATGACGTCAGCATTTGTAATTTCACCGCGCTTGGGTCAAAATCTCACAATGTTTCTCCAGCCAACAAAACAACGGATGCTCCATTGATTACCTACGAATATCCATTCAACGAGCGGATTCGGACGCTGTTGCGGCTGGAAGATCTGTACGAAAAGTTCACTTTCTTTGTGCATCAGACGCATGCGCTGGAGCACCACGTCGCCCTGGCGACCATTTTCGAGATGCTCGAAGTGGCCGGCCGGGCTGACTTGAAATCCGATCTGCTGCAAGAACTCGAACGGCAAAAACAGGCGTTGATGGGTTTCCGCTCGAACCCGAATGTCGAAATAGAGCGGCTGGATGCGATTCTGAACGAGCTGGAACAGGTGAGCGCGGCGCTGATGGCTTCGCAGGGCAAGACTGGCCAGAATATCCGCGACAATGAATGGCTGATGAGCATCCGCGGCCGCACCATCATCCCCGGTGGCGCTTGCGAATTCGATTTGCCGTCGCTGTATGCGTGGCAGCAGTATCCGTTTGAAAAGCGCTATGCCGACATTTCCGGCTGGTTTGCGCCGCTGCTGCCGCTGTTCAATGCGCTCGGGCTGGTGTTGCGCCTGCTGCGCGATTCCGGCCGCACCACCAAGATGATCGCGCAAGCCGGCAGCTACCAGCAGATGTTGCAGGGCAAGACCTACCAGATGCTGCGCCTGACGCTGAACCGGGAGCTCAGCGTGATTCCGGAAATTTCGGCCAATAAATACATGCTGTGGGTGCGTTTCACCACCCAGGATGGCGACCAGAAGCCGAAACCGTTCGAAGAAGACGTGTCGTTCGATTTGACGCTGTGTAATTTCTGATGGTCGCGAAAGTTAATTGCCCGACGTGCGGCAAAAAGGTCGAATGGAGCGAACAGAACCCGTTCCGGCCATTTTGTTCGGAGCGCTGCAAGCAGATTGACCTCGGTGCCTGGGCGGAAGAAAAATACGTGATTCCGGCGGCCAGTCCGGAAGATCTGGATGATGCTGCGCCGGAAGGTTTACAATAACGCTCTGCCACACAAACGGTCTCAAAATACTGTATGGTGTATTTTCAAATAGCTAGTGTTTACTTGGCCAGAAGCCAGGATTTCCCTGCA
>JAYFNP010000014.1:0-5272 GCA_034933385.1 Burkholderiaceae bacterium
GCTAATGGCGCTTGCCATCGGGCTGGTGGTCAGTATTTTCCAAGCCGCCACGCAAATCAATGAAATGACACTCTCCTTCATTCCAAAATTGGTCGGCGTGTGTATTGCCCTGCTGGTCGCCGGACCATGGATGCTGACAGTAATGCTCGATTACATGCGTAATGTTTTCAGCAGCATCCCCAACATGGTCGGATAAACATTCCCGCGCCATGCGCATACCCGAACACCATTTGCGATAACTGGCGGCCAGCATGATCACCGTTACCAGCGCCGAGCTACATACCTGGATATCTTCATTCCTGTGGCCGTTGACGCGAATACTTGGGCTAATTGCTGTCGCACCGTTGTATAGCAATGTCAGCATTCCGGCCACAGTCAAGCTCACACTAGGCATCATGATCTCATTCGTCATCGCGCCGTCTGTGCCTCCCCTGCCAGCACTGGATCCAATGTCACTTCAGGGTCTGTTGATTCTCGCGCAGCAATTTGTGATTGGCGCGGCAATGGGGTTCACCATCCGCATCGTATTTGCGGCCATGGAGATGGCCGGAGAAATCACCGGGATGACAATGGGACTGGGATTTGCGACCTTTTTTGATCCAATGTCGCAAGGACGATCATCGGCCATCAGCCAGTTCATGGCTCTCTTGACGCTTATGATTTATCTGGCAACAAATCTGCATCTGGCGCTACTATCGATATTGGCAGACAGCTTTTCCACAATCCCGATATCTTCCGCCCCTTTGAGCGGAGAAATGTTTCGGTTACTAGCTGAGTTTGGCGGACAAATTTTTAGTGCCGGTGTTCAACTGTCGCTGCCATTAATCGCTGCCTTGCTGATCACCAACATGTCACTCGGAATCCTGACACGCGCCGCACCACAACTTAATTTATTTGGCATCGGATTCCCGATTACCATCGGTGTTGGCTTTCTGATGATCGGTCTGGTATTACCTTATCTGGTGACGCCGTTGGATCATCTGTTCCAGCAAGGATTCGGCATACTACGGCAGATCACGGCTGGACAAATAGCGCTCACTCAATAACAAAAACAGCGAACTCTTGCACAAACTGCACCGAACTGTTGTCATTGACGCTTGGCTTCCAGCACTCCCTTCACTTCGTGGATGATGCCAAGTGCTTTCTGCAGCTGTTCTGTCGAGCTTATTTCAGCCGTAAAAGACATCCTCGCCTGGCCTTTTGCGCTATGCGTGTTGACCCCAATTACGTTGATTTTTTCACGCGAGAAAATTTCGGATATATCGCGCAACAACCCCTGTCGATCCGCTGCCAACACAAAAATGTCGACCGGGTAAACAGTATCCGGTGCAGACCTCCCCCATGCGGTCTGGATGACCCTTTCAGGGGTTCTTGTCTGCATTTCGGAAAAATTCCGGCAATCCGCACGATGAATTGACACGCCCTTACCGCGCGTAACAAACCCGATGATACTGTCAGGCGGCGCAGGTTTGCAGCACTTTGCCAATTGCGTCATCAAACCTTCTGTCCCGACCACCAGCACACCTGATTTGGCACCTTGTTCAACACTAGATGCACGGCTCTTGCGGGCAACAATGACATCTTCATCGGCGGGTTCTTTGCCGGATACCTCCCCTTGGAGCGCGAGTTCGACACTGCGCAAACTGAATGTCTCCTTACCGACAGCATGGAAAAACTCCTCCAACTTGGCGAACCCGAGTTTGTGAGCCAACTCTTCCAAGTTGACCGCAGTCTTGCCCTCGCGTTGCAAGGTTTTTTCCACCATGCTGCGTCCGACGGTGATGGTTTCCTGAAAATCAATTGCATTGAACCAAGCACGGATTTTGGAACGGGTACGTGCGCTGGCCGCATATCCGGGGCTGAGCCAATCACGCGACGGACCGGCAGATACAGTCGCCCCTTTGGCGGTAATAATTTCAACCGTCTGTCCGTTCTTTAAAGGTGTATTGAGCGGCACCATGACGCCATCAATTTTGGCCCCACGACAACGATGGCCAACATCGCTGTGCAAATGATAGGCAAAATCTATCGGCGTCGCACCACTAGGCAATTCAATCACACGCGCCTGCGGAGTCAGCACATAGATGCGCTCGTCCAAGCCTGCCGCTTTGAGCTGACCACCAAGTTCATTAGGCTTTCCTTCTGGCCCAGCAACAGCATCGGCCACTTCTGTCTGCCATGCCAGCAACTGACGCAACCATGCGATTTTTTCGTCATATTCGTGCTCGTCAGAGGCATTTGATCCACCAGATTCCTTGTAACGCCAGTGGGCGGCAACACCATACTCGGCAAAATGGTGCATTTCCGTCGTGCGGATCTGAACTTCGAGCGGCAAGCCCTCTTCAGATATGACGATCGTATGCAGCGACTGGTAGCCGTTCGCCTTAGGTCGGGAAATGTAATCGTCAAACTCTTCTAAAATCGGGCTCCAGATGCTATGGACAATTCCGAGAACTTCATAGCAAGTCTTGATGTCATCAACGATAATGCGAAAAGCACGAACGTCATGCAGATCTGCAAAATCCAGAGACTTGCCGCGAAGCTTGTTCCAGATACTGAAAATATGCTTGGGCCGACCGGAAACGTCTCCCTTGATGCCCGCAGCAGCCAATTCTTTCTTCAGTCGAACAATCACCTTCTCGATGAAGTCTTCTCGCTCGATGCGTTTTTCCTCGAGCATCTTTGCAATATTGCGATAGGCATCCGGCTCGAGGAAACGAAACGAGAAATCTTCCAGCTCCCATTTCAATTGCCAGATGCCGAGACGGTTTGCCAGCGGCGCATACAGGTCAAGCGTTTCGCGCGCATACTGCTGAATCATCGCGTTTTGTAATTTTGTTTCGGCAAAATAACGCAGGGTCGCCACACGAGAAGCCAACCGTACCATGACCACGCGCATATCCGACGCCATCGCCAACAACATCTTGCGCAGCGTCTCAACTTGGGCAACTGCTTGCTGAGCTGCATTTTTACCTCGTAAAACTTCCTGCGCCCCTGTCGTCAATCCGCGCAAGCGCAATAACTGTCGGATACTATTGACCAAATCCGCAACATCCTTGCCGAAGCGTGCCTCAAGGTCTTCCGCCGCTTTGGGATTAATGCTTGGCAATTCCGCCAGCAAACCGGCAATACGGGTATCCGCATCGCAGTTGAGCAACGCCAATATCGAGGCGATCCCATACGCAAAGTCCAGCACCTTCTGTCCAGTTGCCAGGGTCAAATCCGAATATAACGGTCTGACATAGGCAAGCGCATCCATCACACGCGCTTCGTCTTCAGACGAGAGGCCTGTGCCGAAATGCGCCTGCTGGGCATTATGCAAAGCTGCTTTCGTTACCATAAATGTTCCGTTTCCCGATACACCATCGTCACGCCGTTTTCTTCCTGTAGTCCATCAGGCTCACCCCAACCAGACTGCTATCGACAAGAGCAAAAGCATCAGCATCCACAACAAAAGCGCGCGCCAGACAAGCCCAACCGTGCTTTGAAATGCACGCAACGTCGGTTCCTCGCCTGGCAAAATGTCCGGTTCAACACCATATGAATCGACCATGGTTGGATCTGTTGGCAAAACATTGATGGCCTTTTCTGCCGGAGTACCCAACCTGATACCCATCGCTCCACCGCCGGTCGACAGGATGATTCCTGCCGTTTCGTCCTGCCAACGGCTGGCAAAATTACGCCAGGCGTAGACTGCGTCCTCGAAATTGCCGACAACGGCAAATGCGATGGCCGTGAGTCTTGCCGGAATCCAGTCAATCCAGTAAAACGCCCGGCCGGCAAAACGACCGAAAGCTTCATTCTTCATATGTTCCGGTTCATTCCAAGCACTGGCGAGATATTCGGCCACCCGATACATCACCGCACCGGCCGGCCCGAAAGGCAGCAGGAACCAGAAGAATACGCCAAACACATTGCGATGCGAGGCCACCAGCGCCTTCTCAATGGCAATGCGCGTGATCTCCGGCACTTCCATGCCAACCGTATCCTGTTTGGTCCATTCTGCCAGCTGCGTCCGCGCGGTCGTTTCGTCTCCGGACGCAAGCGCGATCTGGATCGATGTGAAATAGTGGCTATAACGACGAAAACCCAAGGTGAGATAAACAACCAGAACGTTCCAGATCAACTCAGCCAACGGATTGAAATGCGAAAGGAACCAATTGATCAGCGCAACCGGTACGGTCAGCAGCGCCACCATCAAGATCCATCCAAATCGCCCGTGACGCGGATGACCAGCGTTGCACCAAACCTCAATGCGCGCAGCCAACATTTTGATTCCGGCATAAACCGGATTGTTGGCCCGCATCGGCTTGAACTGCTCGATCAGCAAGGCGCAGAGAATCGAAAGAAACGTCATTTATGATCCCTAAGTTACCTATCCTCTACCATAACCCAGCCGGCCATCAGAATCAAACCTGTTTCGCGCTATGCGCCCCCCATCAGGCTCGCAGAAAATGAAACAGATTGCGCAACATCGCTGCCGTCGCGCCCCAGATGAAATGCTGTTCATAGGGAATCGCATAAAACGAACGACGTCCCAAACCACGTGGAAAATCTGCATGCAAGCGCTGATAGTTCGTTCCAGTCATTAAAAACGACAGTGGTACCTCAAACACTTCCGCCACTTCGAATGGATCCGGCTTCAGCCCGAATGACGGCTGCACGATGGAGACAATAGGGGTCACGCGATAATTGCTGGAGGTAATGTACTCCGGCAATGCGCCGATGATATCGACATGCCGCCGATGCAAACCGATTTCCTCTTCGGCTTCGCGCAAAGCCGTCTCGACTGCGGATGCATCGCTTTCTTCCTTCCTGCCTCCGGGAAAACTGACCTGCCCCGGATGATCGTGCAAATGTTCGGTACGACGCGTCAGCAGCATCACGGCTCCCTGATCCCGCGCGACGATCGGAATCAGCACGGAAGCCGGTGTCGGCTGCTCAACTGTGACAGGCAAACGATTGTCCGAACGGATTTCCGGCTGCCATTCAGGCGGATTGGCAAAACGCGAGCGAATCCAGTCGGCAGACAGTCGCTCCGAATGAAGAGGATGCTCTCCGCCGGTGTATTCAAGCACCATGCTGGAGGGATCGAAGGGATATGTGGCCAAGATATTCTCCCGACAAAAGCAAAAAAGGCGCCCGCAGGCGCCCTTTCATGCGGTACCACCCATACCTGATTATTCTGCGGCCTGCTTGGTAGCACTGCGGCTGGGCAATTTTTCCTTGATACGTGCCGATTTGCCGGAACGCTCACGCAAATAGTACAGCT
>JAYFNP010000015.1:0-2516 GCA_034933385.1 Burkholderiaceae bacterium
TAACGCCGTCGCGATCGAGGATGATCAGTTTCGTCGGCATGTGTTTCTCCTTGACTGGAACGCGCCTAGCTCGCCAGCCTGGAAATGTCGGCTACGCGGTTCATCATCGTATGCAGGTCGGACAGTAGCGCGATGCGGTTATTGCGCAAATTGATGTCATCGGCCATCACCATCACCTTGTCGAAAAACGCGTCCACTTCATTGCGCAGGTGCGCCATCGCCTTGAGTGCGCCGGTATAGTCGCCTTGACCGACCAGTTGGTCGACTTGCGGCTTCAGGTTGTGCATCGCGGCAAACAATTTCTGTTCCGGTTCGTCGGTGAGCAAATTATTCTGCACGTTGCCAGCGGTGATGTTGGCTTTTTTCAGAATATTGCCGATGCGCTTGTTCGCTGCCGCGAGCGCGGCGGCTTCCGGCAACGCGGCAAACGCCTTGACGGCGTCCAATCGTTCAATGATGTTGTCAAAGCGATCCGGGTTTTGCGCCAGGATCGCCTCGATCTCGTCCGACGAATAGCCACGATCACGCAACAGGCCGCGCAGACGATCCATCATGAACGTCAGGACCCCAGCAGTCGAGTCCTTGAAGCTGGCGTTGTTTGCCAGCACCCGGACGATCGAGGACAGCATTGCCCGAAGCGACAGCGGCAGGCGTTTTTCGATCAGGATGCGCAATATTCCGAGCGCGTGGCGGCGCAACGCGAACGGGTCACGGTCGCCGGTCGGGTGCAGACCGATGCCCCAGATCCCAGCCAGCGCTTCGAGCTTGTCGGCCAGTGCGACGGCGGTGCCGGTCTGCGTCGTCGGCAGTGCATCACCGGCAAAGCGCGGCATGTAGTGTTCGGTGGCGGCCATCGCGACTTCCTCGTGTTCGCCATCGTGACGCGCGTAATAAGCGCCCATGATGCCTTGCAGCTCCGGAAATTCGCCGACCATGTCGGTCAGCAGGTCAGCCTTCGCCAGCCGCGCGGCACGGTCGACCAGCGCCTGGTCGATGCCCATCATGCTGGCAATTTCGACCGCCAGGATGCGCACGCGCGCCATGCGTTGCGCCAGCGTGCCGAGCTTGTTGTGATAGACGACATTGGTCAGGCCTGGGATGCGGTCTTCGAGCCGCTTTTTCTTGTCCTGCTCGAAGAAAAAGCGCGCATCGGACAGGCGCGGGCGGATCACCCGTTCATTGCCGCTGATGATGCGCTGCGGCGTTGAGGTTTCCATGTTCGAGACGATCAGAAAGCGCGAACGCAGCTTGCCGGCCGCGTCGGTCAATGCAAAATACTTCTGGTTGGTCTGCATCGTCAGGATCAGGCATTCCTGCGGAACGTCGAGAAACTCGTTTTCGAAATGGCATTCGTAAATCACCGGCCATTCGACTAGCGCGGTGACTTCGTCCAGCAGCGATTCCGGCATCAGTACATGATCGTTTTGTGCTTTTGAATGCAGCATCGCGCGAATGCGTTCTTTCCGATCGGCTACGCTGGCGATGGCCTTGCCTTCCGTCTCAAGCGTCGCCGCATACTCGGTCGCGTCGGCAAACGAGATTTCTCCCTGTGACAGGAAACGATGGCCGTCTGTGGTTCGTCCGGCGGACAGGCCGAGGATCGAGACCGGTACGACATCCTGGCCGAGCAACGCGACCAGCTTGTGCGCCGGACGCACGAATTCGACGGTTACACCGTCCGGGCGCTGGTATGTCATCTGTTTGGGTACTGGCAGCTTGGAGACGGCTTCTTCGAGCGCGGCCTGCAAGCCGATGGCCAATGTCGATCCGGGTGCGGTATGCGTGTAAAAGAAAGTTTCGGTTTTGCCGTCAGGCCGGATTTCCATCTGGCTGGTCTGGACATTCGGGAAGCCGAGAGCCGCCAGTTTTTTCTTCAGCGGCGGCGTTGGCTGGCCGTTTGCGTCCAGCGCAACCGACACGGGCAATATCTTGACGCGAATTGGCTTATCTGGCGAGGACGGCAAAACGCCGGTGATCGTCAGGGCCAGACGGCGGGGAGTGGCATAGGAGGTCAGTTTCGACCCGGCCGTCAGGAAATCGCGTGCCTTGAGAGTGTTGAAAATGGTTGCCGAAAACGCATCCGACAGGCGGGTAAGCGCTTTCGGCGGCAGTTCTTCGGTCAGAAGTTCGACTAACAGTGTCTGGTTCATGGTGCGATTCATTCCCGGCTGGCGGGAATCGGAAATGTTGATTGGGTGTCTTGCTGTTGTCGTGCTTTACGCAACTTGGCGTGTATCGCCGAGCATCGGGAAGCCAAGTTTCTTGCGCGATTCGTAATACGCATGGGCGACCGCACGAGACAAGTTGCGGATGCGGCCGATATAAGCGGCGCGCTCCGTGACGGAAATCGCGTTTCTGGCATCCAGCAGGTTGAAGCTGTGTGCTGCTTTCAGGATCATTTCGTAGGCAGGAATCGTCAGTTCCAGTTCCATCAGCCGCTTTGCCTCGGCTTCATAATTGGTGAACAGCGAAAACAGGAATTGGGTGTTCGCACCTTCGAAGTTGTAAGCCGATTG
>JAYFNP010000016.1:0-5864 GCA_034933385.1 Burkholderiaceae bacterium
TTAATCGGCAACCGCGACACGTTTTCCGGCAATGCGTCCGCCTTGGTGAACATACGGTCGCGAATCGTTTCGGCATCAAGCGACAGCAATTCTTCCGGATCTGCAGACAAATCCCAGGCGATAATTTCGTTTTTGTTGGTCGGATGCTGCGCCAGCGGCAACATCAGCGCAATGCAACCACGGTCGGTCGAAAACATGCCGGACACATGCAAGAATGGCCGACGCAGTTCTGGCGCAAGCTGCAAACCGATTTCATCGGCCACGCGCTTCTTGTCGCGCAACCCGAGGCAGTAGTCGAACAGCCTCGGCTGCCGTTCCCTGATCAGTCGCGCCAATCCGATGGTCGCACGCACGTCGGACAGCGCGTCATGCGCCGCGTCGTGCTCGATGCCGTTCGCGACAGACAACTTTTCGAGCCGGAAGCTGGGCTTGCCGTCATCACCCATCGGCCACTCGATACCTTCAGGACGCAACGCGTGCGCAGTGCGCACCAAATCCATGATGTCCCAACGTCCGCACCCATTTTGCCATTCGCGTGCATACGGATCGACCAGATTGCGCCAAAACAAAAAACGGGTGAATTCGTCGTCGAAGCGGATCGAGTTATAGCCGACGCCAATCGTATTCGGTTGCGAGAATGCGCGCTCGATCTCGGCAGCGAAACGGTATTCCGGCAAACCGCGTTCAACACATATCTGCGGCGTGATGCCGGTGATCAGGCAGGATTGTGCGTCCGGCAGATAATCCGGCAACGGACGGCAGTAAAGCACTAAAGGTTCGCCGATCGGGTTCAACTCGGCATCGGTGCGAATCGCAGCAAACTGTGCCGGGCGATCGCCGCGGGGCGAAATACCGAAGGTTTCATAGTCGTGCCACAGGAAGCTGTACATTTATGTCATCAGCCCCAGTTTGGCGGATTCGAAGCGCAATTCGGTTTCGCGAAAAACGCGATGCCAGCTGCGCTCATCCAGTGAAAGTGCATTCCAGACCGATAACGATACCGGCGGCACGAGATCGTCGGGATCACCAGCGAAATCGAGAGCGTGCGAAACCGCGTCAGCGATATGGACAATCGCGGCAATCGTATCGCCGCCAACCATATCCGGTTCGTGATGTTTTGCAATGGCATTCTGTATGCCTCTGGAGAACTTCCAATGCCTGGCCAGAGCCTCTCCGGTTTGTACATGATCAATACCCAGGACTTCGCGTTCCGCCTGCAAAATATGACAATCGTGCTCCGCACGCCAGGCAACAGCCTGTTCATATTGCGACGTAAAATGCGTCACGAGCGCCAGCCGACCGACATCATGCAGCAAGCCCGCGGTATAGGCCTGATCCTGATTCAACTGCAGATGGCGGGCTAACACCTTGGCGCATACCGCCACCCCAATTGAGTGCCGCCAAAACACATCATAATCGAAGCCATGACAATAACACTCAGGGAAACTGCCCTTGAGTACCGCCGCGACAACCAGATTGCGCACGCCGGAAACGCCGATCAGGGTGATCGCCTGCTGGATCGTCGTCACGCTGGATTGCGTGTTGTAATACGACGAATTGGCACAACGCAGAATTTTCGCTGCCAGCGCTTGATCCATGATGATTTTGCGCGTCAGGTGCGAAAAATTGACCGTTTCCTGGTCGATGCTTTCGAACACGTCCATCACCACCGCCGGCATTGGCGGCAATTCCTCGATTTTAGCGACAGCATCTTCCAGAGAAATCGTCATGATTCTTCCATTAGCCGGTAATCGAACACAATCTGTTGCAGCACGTCATTGACGTTATCCAGCGGTTGGTTGTAATTCTGCTTGCGGAACAGAATATCCAACCGTTCCTTGTGATACTCGGAACTCATAGCCTGTGCTTCGGGCGTTTCCTCCTCAATCGCAATCGGAATCAGCTCCATTTCGTAACGACGCAGGGAACTCAGCAGTTTCTCGGTCAGGATGCTCCCTTTCGGCAACAGCACATGCCCACGTCGATCAATATAATCGTCAGACAGCTGCATGCCTGGAGCTGCCTCTTCCAAAGGAACCAGTTTATAGCCGTTTGCCATCGCCACCTCCAAGCTAGCCTTTGGCCTTCGTTGACATCAGCTTGCCGATATAACGCGATTCCGTCCCGCCTCCTTGGCACGGTACAACGCCGCATCGGCACTTTCGATCAATGCTTCCGCGCCCTGTCCTGATCGTAAGGCTGCGACGCCAAACGAACCGGTAATGTGCGGTAACGGGTAACGCATGTCTTCAAACACGATCGCTTGCCGCATCCGTACGCACAAGCGCTGCGCCACCATTGCGCCTGTCTTTTGATCGGTTCCGGGCAATATCACCATGAATTCCTCGCCACCATAGCGCACGGCAAAATCGGTCGGTCGCAGTGCTTCGTCGAAAACCCTGGCAACGGCACGCAATGCCTCATCGCCGGCGAGATGCCCATGATCGTCATTGAATCGCTTGAAATGATCCAAGTCGATCATGATTACCGACAACGGTCGGACCGCCGCACCAGCGTTGCCTATCAGAAGCGGCAGGTTTTCATTCAGCCATGCGCGATTGTGTAACCCTGTCAGGCCATCCAGCTGCGAAAGTTGCTGATAGAACTTGCCCAGTTTTTGCCGTTGACGCAGACGTGCATTGGCCGCCTGGATACGAAACGACAGCAGGTGCAGCAAATTGCGCGCAATACCATTCGACTGGTCGATCATCTGCCATAGCTGGCTTGCCTCGATCGCCAGCAAATCGGTGTCCTGCAATGCGGTAACAGACGGCGCGTTCGAGTGTTCGTCCAATACCGACAGCTCACCGACGCATTCTCCTGGCAGCACATTGATCACTGCTCCTTCTTCAGCCCCCCATTGCTGTTCCGAGGCCACACCAAGAGCGCCACACAAGACAACATACAAATGCGCCCCCTTGCGCGCCAACTCGGATATTGTCTGCCCCGCGGCCAGGCGCAACACCGGACAAGAAGCGAGTACCCCGTTTACGGCCTCCTGGTCTACCCCACGAAACAATTGCAAATTGTCAATGGCATAACCTGAGGCTTGAAAAGTAGTCAATTGATCCAACAGTACCCTTCCGAACGAATATTGCCTACGGGAATCAGTTTAACTCATTCATATAATTTTTATCATGATAATGTCGAATCTGTTGAACCAATGCAGATAAATGTGCAGAATTCACCTGTTATTTTCATGAAACCCGTCGATTCCTGTTCATTAACAAGCAGTTCTGCCACATTTCATAGGAGAATCCATGCGCAAATACACGACCCTCGTTTTGCTGTGCACCATATTTTCATTCCCGACACTGGCGCCAGCAGCTTCGCCGATGAAACCCGGTTTGTGGGAAATCACCACACAATCGGATGCAATGAAGAACCGCCCACAAATTTCACCACAGCAGGCAGCGCAAATGCGCCAGATGGGAATCAACGTTCCAGAAATGCGTAATGGCGGCATGGTGATGAAGGTGTGCTTTACGAAAGAGATACTGTCGAAGAACGAGCCGCCCAGCAACCAGCAGGAACAGGATTGCCAGACGCAAAATGCCCATTGGAGCGGCAACAGCTACTCAGCCGATATCATCTGTAACAGCACTTTTATGAAAAGCAGCGGCACCATCCAGGGCACGTATTCAGCTACCCGATTCGAATCGAATTACAGATCAACGGGCACGGTCATGGGCAAGCAGTCCAGCAATCAAGTCAAGAGTAGTGGGAAATGGCTCGGTTCCGGCTGTGGCAACGTCAAACCGCTCTACTAACGGGGTAGCAGCCGACGATTGCCTGATGCGGTCAGAGCAGGACCAGATTGTCGCGGTGGATCAGTTCGGGTTCGCCGGCATAACCGAGAATTTCTTCGATTTCGGTCGATTGCCGGCGAACGACCAGCCGCGCCTCGGCGCTTGAATAATTGGTCAAACCGCGCGCGATGTCGGGTCCGTGGTCATCGATGCATGCTATCACTTCACCACGGCCGAATTCTCCCTCAACCGCACTGACGCCAATCGGCAACAGCGATTTGCCTTCTGACAACACCTTCTGCACCGCTCCGGCATCCAGCACGACCTTGCCTGAAGTATGGAGCAGATCCACCATCCATTGCTTGCGTGCCGTCAGGTGGGCCGTTTCCGCTTCCAACTGCGTCCCGATGGCCTCGCCGCCGGCCAAACGCGTCAGCACGTTTTCCTCACGTCCCCAGGCAATCACTGTATGTGCGCCTGAACTGGCAGCACGCTTGGCGGCCAGTACCTTGGTCAGCATGCCGCCCCGTCCGATAGCCGAACCGACGCCGCCAGCCATCGCTTCAAGTGCCGGATCCCCCGCATGGCCATAACGAATGAATTCGGCATCCGGGTTCTTGCGCGGATCGGCGCTATACAAACCTTTCTGGTCGGTCAGGATGACCAGTGCATTGGCTTCTATCAGGTTAGCGACCAGTGCTCCCAGCGTGTCGTTGTCCCCGAACTTGATTTCATCGGTAACGACCGTGTCGTTCTCGTTGATGATCGGCACCACCCCCAAGCGCAACAACGTCAACAGCGTCGAACGCGCATTCAGGTAACGCTCGCGATCGGCCAGATCTGCATGCGTCAACAACACCTGTGCCGTCTCGATCCGATGCGTACGAAAGCTGGTTTCATAAATCTGCACCAGCCCCATTTGCCCAACAGCGGCGCATGCCTGCAGTTCGTCGATACCAGTCGGTCGCTTGACAAATCCGAGGCGCTGCATTCCTTCGGCGATTGCTCCGGAACTGACCAGTACCACTTCTTTGCCTTGCTGCCGCAATTGCGCGATTTGCGCCGCCCATTTGGCGATGGCGACCTTGTCCAGGCCGCTGCCGTTGTTGGTAACCAGCGTCGAACCCACTTTGATGACCAACCTCTGGGCTTGTTGAATCAGCGATTTCATGATGGATACAGCTTTCCGTCAAAGGGTTCCGGGCGCACTACCGGCTATTCGATTATCTTGAAACGCGGATCGTCCGGTTCGATGGTTTCGATCGAACGTGCGGCTTCTTCTACGCGCACTTCCTGTGCACGCTGCGCAGCCTGCCGCTGCTCTTCCAGATATCTGAAGATCGCGACGACAAGCGGCTCACACCCGTCGCGGTTCAAGGCCGAAATCTCGAACACCGGCCCCGTCCATTTCATCCGCCGAAGGAAGTTGGCAATCCGCTGCTTGCGTTCGCTTTCCGGCACAATATCGAGCTTGTTCAATACCAGCCAGCGAGGCTTTTTGCCCAGCTCCTCGTCGTATTTTTCGAGTTCTTTGATCAGCGCCTTCGCCTCCTTGACCGGATCGACCGTATCTTCAAATGGCGCCAGATCGACAATATGCAGTAACAAGCCAGTCCGCTGCAAATGCCGCAGGAACTGGTGACCGAGGCCCGCGCCTTCGGCCGCCCCTTCGATCAGCCCCGGAATATCGGCGATGACGAAACTCTTTTCGCTGCCGACGCGCACCACGCCGAGGTTCGGCGCCAGCGTCGTGAACGGGTAGTCAGCGATTTTCGGCTTGGCGTTCGAGACGGCAGTGATGAAGGTCGATTTGCCGGCGTTCGGCATGCCCAGCAAGCCGACATCGGCCAGCACCTTCAATTCCAGATGCAGCTCGCGCCGTTCGCCCGGCTTGCCGTCGGTTTTCTGACGCGGCGCCCGATTGGTCGAACTTTTGAAATGAATGTTGCCCCAGCCGCCCTCGCCACCCTTGGCCAGCAGTTCCATCTGGCCATGCTCAGTCAGGTCGGCAATTACTTCGCCGGTATCGCGGTCAGTGATGATGGTACCGACCGGCATGCGCAGCAGAATGTCGTCCGCGCCCTTGCCGTAGCAATCGGAACCGCGACCGTGCTC
>JAYFNP010000017.1:0-4848 GCA_034933385.1 Burkholderiaceae bacterium
GAACAACGACATCCGCCGTTTCTGAGCTGAGCCGAAAGGTAGCGAATGCGGTGGCGCACGTTCCGTCACCACCGCGAACAGGCAGCATCATCCGCGCGGATGATGCTGCCTGTGCAGTTTCTTCAGCCGCTCACGGGCAACGTGGGTGTAAATCTGCGTGGTCGAAATGTCCGCATGGCCGAGCAACAGTTGCACCACCCGAAGGTCGGCGCCGTGGTTCAGCAGATGCGTGGCAAACGCATGGCGCAAGGTATGCGGCGACAGCGGTGCATTGATGCCCGCCTTGAGCGTATATTTCTTGATGAGCGTCCAGAACATCTGCCGCGTCATCGGGCCGCCGCGCGCGGTGACGAACAGCGCGTCGCTGGTTTGCCGGTCGAGGATCGCCGGCCGCGCGTCTTTCAGATAACGTTCGATCCAGACACGCGCTTCTTCGCCGAACGGCACCAGCCGGGTTTTGCTGCCTTTGCCGGTGATGCGCAGCACGCCTTCGTTCATCCCGACTTCAAGCGTTTTCAGCAGCACCAGTTCGGACACACGCAAACCGCTGGCATACATCAATTCCAGCATCGTCCGGTCGCGCAAGCCGAGCGTCGTTTCCGGCTCGGGCGCGGCCAGCAGATCTTCAACCTGGGATTCGCTCAGCGTCTTGGGGAAGCGCGGTGGCTGTTTCGCCGATTTCATTTTCAGGCAGGGATCGTCGCTGATGCGGCTTTGCCGCAGCGCCAGCTGGTAAAAGCGTTTCAGTACCGACAGCCGCCGGTTGGCCGAACTGGCCTTCGACGACGGATGCTTGGCGGCGAAATAGGCGTTCAGGTCGGCGGCATCGACTGCCAGCAAGGTTTTCGCGCGTGCCGCCTCCAGCCAGACGGCAAACAACCGTAAATCGCGCCGATAGGCATCGAGCGTGTTTTGCGACAGTCCGTTTTCCAGCCACAGCGTGTCGCAGAAGGCATCGATCAGCGACTGGTTGGCGAGGTTCGGCGCGGCGGATTCCGTCATTCGAGATGGACTCCTTCGTGTTGCAGCAGCCAGCGTTTTACCTGTTGCAGGAAAGGTGCGTCGGCACCGCGGCCGGCAAAACCGCCGAGTCCGCCGTTGGCGGCGATCACCCGGTGGCAAGGCGTGATCAGCGGGAACGGGTTTGCGCCGCACGCCTGTCCGACCGCGCGTGGTGCGAAATCGAGGCGCCGGGCGAGCTGGCCGTATGTCGCCGACTTGCCGGGCGGGATGGTAGCGATTTCGCGCCACACCGCGCGCTGGAAAGCGGTGCCAGCCTGGGCCAGTGGCAAGTCGAAACGGAAATCCGGTTGCGCCAAGTATTGCCGCAATTGCCTGGCCGCGTTCGCAGCCGGTGCATTTTCCGGCGGCTTTTCCGGCCAGTCCGGCGGTAGGAAATCCAGCCCGGCCAGCGTGTCGCCGGCGACGCGGATGCCGACCGCGCCGAACGGCATCCGGACAACTGCGGCATAAGTTTCGAGCGGTTTCATGCTGACCTCCGTGGCCTGAAAAATGGGGTTTTTCCTAGAGTATGTATTGAAATATAGCACTGTGGCCAGTTGTTCTGCGGTTGTTTTTAGATACACCGCCCAGTATTATTTTGACTGCAAAGCCGCGTCAGTGCCCATTCGACGTGTTCGCGCACCAGCACCGACGGGTGATCCTGGCGCGATTGTAACGCCGGCACGCTGGCCGCACTGCCCGAATTGCCCGAATTTCCGAGAGCGACCGCCAGATTGCGCAGCCAGCGCTCGTGTCCGATACGCCGGATCGGGCTGCCTTCGAGCCGACGGGCGAATTCCGCTTCGCTCCAGGCAAACAGTTCAACCAGCGTACTGCCATCCAGTTTGTTGCGCACTTCGAAATCGGCCAGCGGCGAACGGCGTGCGAAGCGGTTCCACGGACAGGCAAGCTGGCAATCGTCGCAGCCGTAGATGCGGTTGCCGATCAGCGGCCGCAGCTCGACTGGAATGCTGCCCGGGTGCTCGATCGTCAGGTAGGAAATACAGCGGCGCGCATCCAGCCGGTATGGCGCGGTGAGTGCTTGCGTCGGGCAGAGGTCGAGGCAGGCGCGGCAGCGGCCGCAGTGCGCCTGCTGCGACGCATCGACCGGCAACGGCAGATCGACCAGGATTTCGCCGAGAAAGAACAGCGAACCGCCATCGCGGTTCAGTAGCAACGTATGCTTGCCACGCCAGCCGAGCCCTCCCTGTTCGGCTAGCGCCACCTCCATTACCGGCGCCGAATCGGTAAACACGCGGTAACCGAAAGCGCCGGTTTCCTGTTCGATCCGCTCGGCTAGCCGTTGCAGCCGGTTGCGCAGCACGCGGTGGTAATCGCGCCCCCGGGCATACATCGACACGGCGGCCACGGACGGTTCGTGCAATCTCGCCCGTTCCTGTTCCAGCCAGCGTTCGCCGGCCAGCGGCGGCAGGTAATCCATCCGCGCGACGATCACGCGTTGCGTTCCCGGCACCAGTTCCGCCGGCCGGGCGCGCAGCGTGCCGTGCGCTGCCATGTAGGCCATGTCGCCGTGACGGCCGGCTTCCAGCCAGGCTTGCAAGCCGTTTTCGGCAGCCGGCAAATGTACGCCGGCGATGCGGATATCGGCAAAGCCGAGTTCGCGCCCCCAGCGCTTGATGGCGTCAGCGAGGCCGGAATAATTAGTTGGTGATGTCATGAATGAATATTTGTCGCATAATTCGTCTGCGAAACGACATACGCTGTTCATTCTATCCGATGCAGACACGCACTTATTTGTTACACGATGAAGCCGGCACGCTCGCTCTGGGCGCGTCGCTGGCGCGCACGCTCGTGCCGGGTCTGGTGATGTACCTGCAAGGCGATCTCGGCGCGGGCAAGACGACGCTGGTGCGTGCGCTGCTGCATGCCGCCGGCTATCCAGGCCACGTCAAGAGCCCGACCTACACGCTGGTCGAATCGTATCTGCTCGACTTCGCTGGACATTGGATCGAGCTGTTCCATTTCGACCTGTACCGGATGCGTTGCGCGGAAGAATTCGATGAGGCAGGGTTCCGCGAACATTTCGGCGGGAACCGAATCTGTCTGGTCGAATGGCCGGAAAACGGCGCGCCACTGTTGCCGCCGGCTGACATCGCACTGCATTTGTCTGTTTCTGGAGAAGGACGCAAGGTAGAATTGCAAGCAATTTCTGACAAAGGTTCCGCATGCCTCGAACGGCTCGATTTCGTTCCCAACCTTTGAGTGCCGGCCACGGCTGCCTTAGCCGGCGCCTGCTGCACGCTTGTTGCGCGCTGCTGATGCTGCTCGTCGTGCAACTGGTGCTGCCAGGATGGGCGCAGGCGGCGCAAACGCTGCGGGTGCGCGTCTGGCCGGCCGAGGAATACACCCGCGTCACGCTGGAAAACAATACTCGTCTGAAAGCCACCTATTTCACCGTCAAGAATCCGGAACGGCTGGTGGTCGAAATCGAAGGCATCGATCTGGATGCGGCGTTGAAAGACCTGGTTGCCAAAATCAAGTCGGACGACCCGTACATCAAGCAGGTGCGTGTCGGCCAGAACCGGGCCAAGGTCGTGCGCCTAGTGTTCGACCTGAAAGAAGAAATCAACCCGCAGGTGTTTGCGCTCAAGCCGGTCGGCGGATACCGGCACCGGTTGGTACTCGACCTGTATCCGGCGCATCCGCATGATCCGATTGCCGCGCTGATTTCCAAAGGCGAATGGAAAAAGGACGCGCTAGTGGAAACGCCGCCGGAAAAGTTGCCGCAGGTGAAGCCATCGCAACCGGAGCCTGAACCAGAACCAGCCGTGCCGGCAACCCGCCCCGGACCGAAGTTGCAGCTCAAGCGCATGGTCACGATCGTGCTTGACCCAGGCCATGGCGGCGAGGATTCGGGCGCACTCGGCCGTGGCGGCAGCCGTGAAAAGGATGTCGTGCTGTCGATTGCCAAAAGGCTCAAGGCGCGCATCGAACGCGAACCGAACATGCGCGTCGTGCTGACGCGAAACGCCGATTATTTCGTGCCGCTGCACGTGCGCGTACAAAAGGCACGGCAGGCGCAGGCTGATCTGTTCATTTCGATCCATGCCGACGCCTTCATCGAACCGAGCGCACGCGGCGCCTCGGTGTTCGTGTTGTCGGAAAAGGGCGCCTCGTCGACCGCTGCACGCTGGCTGGCCAAGAAGGAAAACGCCGCCGATCTGGTCGGTGGCGTGAACATCAAGAACCACGGGCCTCAGGTTGCCAGCGTGCTGCTGGACCTGTCCACCACTGCGCAAATCAAGGACAGCATGAGACTCGGCCATGCGGTGCTGACCGAAATCGGCAGCATCAACCGCTTGCACAAAGGCTCGGTGGAACAGGCCGGGTTCGCGGTGCTGAAGGCGCCGGACATACCAAGCATCCTGGTCGAGACGGCGTTCATTTCGAATCCGGAAGAAGAAAAGAAGCTGACGGACGGTAGCTATCAGGATCGGATTGCGGATGCGATTCTGGTTGGCGCGAAGCGGTATTTCGCGAAAAATCCGCCGGCGCCGAAGGGCCGGCTGACCTGATGGTGTAGGCGGCGCGCCTGCTGGGGCGCCAATTCAGGTAAAATGCCGGTCTGCTTGAATTTTTCTGTACCCAGGCGCTCGTAGCTCAATGGATAGAGTACTGCCCTCCGAAGGCAGTCATCATTTGAACTTTGAGCCGAAATTTGATTACTGCACTACTTTTGTTTTACCGCTCAAAAGCGCTCGTAGCTCAATGGATAGAGTACTGCCCTCCGAAGGCAGGGGTTGCTGGTTCGATCCCAGCCGAGCGCGCCAACTCCTTGTATCTCAAGGATATTTTCAAAATCCCCACCTCTAAATACCCTCAAAT
>JAYFNP010000018.1:0-2558 GCA_034933385.1 Burkholderiaceae bacterium
AAGGGCATGATTGAGCCATTATCAAGCGAAAATATGAGCGAACAAATCGACGAAAACGAAAAAACGGATGCCAAGCCGAAAAATGAAGGATGGGAGCGCGATGTCCTGGAAAAGCTGGTTTTTGCTACGCTCAAGGAACAGCGTATGCGTCGTCGCTGGAGCATTTTTTTCAGATGCGCCATATTGGCGATTGCGATATTCAGCATCTGGCAATTCATGGATTTGCGCAAGGATAGCGGCGAATCTTATGGACGGCACACGGCGCTGATCGAGATTGACGGCGTTATCGACGCCAACCAGAACAGCGCTACGAAATCGCTAATCCCGGCCTTGAACAACGCCTTTTCCGACAAGGGGTCGGTCGGGGTGATCTTGCGCATCAACAGTCCTGGCGGCAGTCCGGTGCAAGCTGGGCTAATCAATGATGAAATACGGCGCTTACGTCAAGCATATCCGGACAAGCCGCTATACGTGGTAGTGCATGAGATCTGTGCTTCAGGCGGCTATTATGTTGCTGCGGCAGCCGACAAGATTTATGTCAATAAAGCCAGCATTGTCGGATCGATTGGAGTGTTGATCAACGGTTTCGGTTTTACCGGCGCGATGGAGAAGCTGGGCATCGAACGCCGTTTGATGATCGCAGGTGAGAACAAGGGGTTCCTTGATCCGTTCAGCCCGCAGTCTGAAAAACAGAAAGTACATGCTCAGGGGATGCTGAATGAAATCCATCAACAATTTATCGATGTGGTACGCACCGGACGTGGTAACCGTTTAAAGGAAACACCGGAGATGTTCTCGGGTCTGTTCTGGAGCGGCAGCAAGGCAATCGAACTCGGTTTGGCGGATGATTTTGGTTCGGTCGACTCTGTTGCGCGTGATGTGCTCAAGGCAGACCAATTGGTTGATTACACGGAACACGAAGGTTTGCGAGAACGAGTGCTGAAGAAATTTGGTGCAGCGGTTGGCGCTGGCGTGGTCAAATCGCTTTGGAACGATGCCGCTCCCGTTTTACGGTAAAGCCGAGTTCTAGAACAAAAAAGGGGCGCTGTATGCGCCCCTTGAAAGCGGTTTGGAATTATGTTGTTCCGCACCTTTTCGAAAAGTCGGCGTTCATGCCGGCAACCCAGCTGCGTCGAAGACGCCCTCGAACAGAACAGAACTGAGGTAACGTTCACCGGAATCAGGCAGAATTGCAACGATGGTCTTGCCGGCGTTTTCCGGTTTTTGCGCCAGTCTCACCGCAGCTGCTGCGGCTGCTCCGCCAGAAATACCGGAGATGATGCCTTCTTCTTTTGTCAGGCGGCGCGCGAACTCGATCGCTTCTTCATTTGTGACCGTTTCCACCCCATCAATTAGCGACAGATCGAGAACTTCAGGCACGAAACCAGGGCCGATCCCCTGAATCTTGTGCGGCCCAGATTTGATCGGCGCTCCCGAGCGTGCTTGCGTCAGCACCGGGCTGGTTGCCGGTTCGACGGCAATCGCTTGCAGTGCTTGCTTTCTGGTCTTCTTGAAGTAACGGGTGATGCCGGTAATCGTTCCGCCCGTGCCAACGCCTGCTACCACAATGTCAGTCTTGCCATCGGTCGCATTCCAGATTTCCGGACCGGTAGTCGCTTCGTGGATCGCAGGGTTGGCCGGATTTTTGAACTGTTGTAACAGCACATATTTGTTCGGATCTGAAGCCGCGATCTCTTCCGCTTTGGCAATCGCTCCAGGCATGCCTCGGGAACCCTCGGTCAGCACCAACTTTGCACCATAGGCCAGCAACAGCTTGCGGCGTTCAATGCTCATCGTCTCAGGCATCGTCAGGGTCAACGGAATGCCGCGTGCCGCAGCCACGAAGGCCAATGCAATCCCGGTGTTGCCGCTGGTCGGCTCAATCAGCTCTTTCCCCGGCCCGAGCAAACCGCGTTTCTCAGCATCCCAGATCAGTGCGGCTCCAATCCGATCCTTGACCGAATACGCCGGGTTGCGTCCTTCTACCTTGACCAGTACCGTCGCCTTGGCATTACCTGTAATCCTGTTCAGCTTGATTAACGGGGTATTGCCTATAGATCGTGAATTATCTTCAAACCAGTTTGACATGAAGTGTTCTCCTAAACCTATCTATAAAAATTAATCTTTTAAACCACAGAGAATGTTTCGCGTGGGCGTTCCAAATTGCTTGCGCAAACCACGAGCATTGATTCTTGCCAACCAAGACACCGTGGCTTTCGGGCGCGGCGTTTCATTTATTCTGATGTGGATAGACGAATTATTCGACATCAAGTTCATTCCTCAAAATACTAAAAAGTCCTATCAAAATTACCAATAGACATAAGCATCTATTGTTGCGCGCCTGTGATTTTGTCAATATAAGATATTCTTATATAGAAATGAAAAATTCTTAGTTTTGAATTATTTGTGTTCGCCGTAAGCTGATGACTCCTTAACTTTATTGGCGAGTACAAAAATGAAAAATCTTGCTCTTCTTATCGCATTGGCATCAATTACAGTCGGGTTTTCCAAAGCTGTGGCCCAGGAAAGCCCGTGGTTGGTTCGCGCACGCGCCGTGA
>JAYFNP010000019.1:0-3696 GCA_034933385.1 Burkholderiaceae bacterium
GAACTCCTGATCGGTTCTCGTTGCCGCAAAGTGTGTCTGCCTGTAAGCCGATATGCCTTGCGACAGCGCAAACATGATGCGTTCCGTGTTGCCGTGCGACAAATGCAACAAGCTTGACGCCTCTCAACATCGGACGTTGCACCTACCTCTATTGTTAAACCATCCAACACGAGGAATGCCCATGAGCACGATAACCGCTCTGCTGCCAGAACAACTGTACCGCCGCTGCGATCCGGCAATCCTGCCGTTCAACAGCACCGCGCAGATCGACATCAAGCCAGACTGGCTCGGTCAGGAACGGGTGTTCGAGGCAGTAAAATTTGCCGTCGGGATGCGCCATGCCGGCTTCAACCTGTTCGTGATGGGCGAACCGGGCGCGGGGCGACGTGGCCTGATTTCCCGTTTCCTGACCGAGCGGGCGCATGGCGGGAACGCGCCGGATGACTGGTGCTACGTCAACAATTTCGACACGCCATCCAAACCGGTTGCGTTGCGCCTGCCACACGGACAAGGCTCGCAATTGCGCGACGACTTGCAGCATCTGGTCAAGGAATTGCAAACCGCGATTCCAGCGATGTTCGAAGGCGAGGAATACCTGTCGCGCGTCGACCAGATCGATACCGAATTCAATGAACGGCAGAAAAATGCGTTCATCGATCTGGCCAATGATTCCGAAACGCAGAGCATTGCGCTGTTGCGCACGCCGGAAGGATTTTCGTTCGCGCCCGAAAAAAATGGCGAAGTGATGTCGAGTGACGACTACGAGAAACTGTCTGACAGCGAAAAGGAAGACTTCAAAAATAAAATCGCCGGCTTGCAGCAAAAACTCGAAAAACTGCTGCAGCAAGTGCTTGAATGGCGCAAGGAGCACCGCAACCGGCTGCACCAGCTCAACCAGGAAGTTACGATTTTTGCAGTCGGCAGTCTGGTCGAGGATATCGTCGCCCGTTACGCTGACCAGCCTGACGTGGTCGCCTATCTCGAAGCGGTGAAGAAGGACGTGATCGAAAACGCGCACATTTTCCGCAAGCCGGCCACCAATTTTGTGCAACAGTCCGAAGAATTGCCGCCACTGCGACGCTATCAGGTCAACTTGCTGGTCGATGGCACGGCCATCGACGGTGCACCGATAGTCGCAGAGGACAATCCGACCTTCCAGAACCTGCTCGGCCGGGTCGAACATGTCGCCCGTTTTGGAGCGCTGATCACCGATTTCGTGCTCATCCGTCCCGGTGCATTGCACCGTGCCAACGGCGGCTACCTGCTGCTCGATATCCACAAATTGCTGGAAATGCCGTTTGCCTGGGAAGGCCTGAAACGCGCATTGACGCAACAGGAGATCCGCATCGAATCGATCATGCAGATGGTCGGCATGGTCAGCACCGTATCTCTGGAACCGCAACCCATTCCGCTCGATGTCAAAATCGTGCTGATCGGCGAACGAATCTATTACTATTTGCTGCAAGCTTACGATCCGGAATTCGCGAAACTGTTCAAGGTCGCCGCCGATTTCGAGGACGATATCGTGCGCACTGACGAGAGCCAGCTCGGTTACGTCAACCTGGTCGCCACGCTGGTGCAGCAACACCGGCTATTGCCATTCGAACGAGATGCGGTAGCCCGCATCGTTGAGTTTAGCGCACGCGACGCAGACGATGCCGGACGGTTGTCGCTGCACCTGCAACGCCTGTCCGATTTGCTGCGTGAAGCAGAATACTGGGCCACGTCACGCGCGGCAGTCACCGTTTCTGCCAGCGATATCCAACAGGCGATCGATGCCAAGTTCAGGCGTTCGGATCGCATCAAGCGCCGACTTGAGGACGAGATCATCGAAGGTACCATCATGATCGATACCGACGGCGCCAAAGTCGGCCAGATCAACGCGCTGTCAGTGCTGGAAACTGGCGATTACACCTTCGGCCAGCCGACCCGGGTCACCGCCACGACACGCCTCGGCGACGGGGAAGTAATCGACATCCAGCGCGAAGTCGCGCTCGGCGGCGCGCTGCACTCGAAAGGCGTGCTGATTCTGTCATCCTTCCTGGCTTCGCGGTACAGCGCGCGCCAGCCGCTGTCGCTGAACGCCAGTCTGGTGTTCGAACAAACCTACGGACACGTCGAAGGCGACAGCGCCTCGCTGGCCGAGTTATGTGCACTGCTGTCATCGCTGGCGGAAATCCCGATCCGGCAGTCGCTGGCAATCACCGGTTCAGTCAACCAGTATGGCGAAGCGCAAGCCATCGGCGGCGTCAACGAAAAAATCGAAGGGTTCTTTGATCTGTGCAAGGCGCGCGGCTTGAACGGCAAACAGGGCGTTCTGATCCCGGCAGCCAATGTCCGGCATCTGATGCTGCGCGCCGACGTGGTCGAAGCGGCCCGGCAGGGCCTGTTCCAGGTGTATCCGATCGAACACGTCGATCAGGCAGTCGAACTGCTGACCGGTGTGCCAGCCGGCCAACCGGACGCAGTCGGCAATTTTGCGCCGGAAACAATCAACCAGCGGGTACGAACCAAACTGGCCGAACTGTTGCATATCCGGATGAACACGGCCCTCACCGTCGGCAAGAAGCGACGCTACTTGGCCGGGCAGCATCATACGAACGAATAAGAGCCGCCGGCTAGATTTTTTCTGTCCTGGCCGTTAGCCAATCGCGTGCGGCGCCCGCGACATGCGGCAACAACCGTTCGCGCACAATGGCATGGTAACCGTTCAGCCAGGCGATCTCGTCACCATTCAGTAACGTGCGATCAACACAACGAGTATCGATTGGACACAGGGTCAGCGTCTCGAAGTGCAGGAATTCGCCGAATTCGTTGCGCGCCGCAGGCCGATTCAGCACTAGGTTTTCGATGCGGATGCCCCACTGGCCGTCGCGGTACAACCCGGGTTCGGCCGAGGTGATCATGCCGGCTTCCATCGCGCTCTTCGGATCAGCCGGTGCATGACACGAAATCGATTGCGGCCCTTCATGCACGCACAGGAAATAGCCAACACCGTGGCCGGTGCCGTGACCGTAGTCGAGGCAATGTGCCCACAATGGCGTGCGCGCCACCGCATCGAGCATCGGCGCACGAATGCCGCGCGGGAAGCGCGCTGACGACAGCGCAATCAGGCATTTGAGCACCAGCGTGAAGTCGCGCTTCTGCTCTGACGTCGGCTGGCCGACCGGCACGACGCGCGTAATGTCGGTCGTGCCGCCGAGGTACTGTCCGCCAGAGTCGATCAGCAGCAGTCCATTACCTTCAAGCGTTGCGTGCTCCTTGCTGGTTGCACGGTAATGCGGCATCGCGCCATTGGCGTTGAAGCCGGCGATGGTATCAAAACTGGGGCTGACGAAACCTGGACGGCGCGCCCGCGCCTCGGTGAGACGCTCATCGACGGTCAACTCAGTCACTTGCTGCGCTGGATCGGCCAGCGCCTGCTCCAGCCAGGCAAAGAATTCGCACAGTGCCGCGCCATCGTGTTCCATGGTCACCCGAACATGAGCGATATCAGCTTCATTCTTGCGCGACTTGGCCTGAATCGTCGGATTGAAAGCCTCGATCACCTGCGCCGTTTTCGGCACGCTCTGCCACAGGCCAAGCGTCACCCGGCGCGGATCGAGCAGCAAACCCGCGTGCGCCGGCAAATTGGACAGGGCCGCGTTCACTTGGCCGTACGGTGCAATGTCGATGCCATCAGCCTGCAGCGTCTCT
>JAYFNP010000020.1:0-6013 GCA_034933385.1 Burkholderiaceae bacterium
GGGCGCACACCAGAAAACTGAGTAATAGGCAATTTATATCATCTTATACTTGCGAAACATAATTTATGGTTCGCGACCATAATTAGGCATAAGCGTCAAAAGGAAACTGGTCACCAGCCGCAAATATTTACTCGACGTAGGTCTTCGCAACAATCTAATAAATTCCCGGCAAACCTCTAAGTCAGTCATTCAATGCAGCAGTTGATCGCCTTCTTGACCAATTCGCCTAGTTTTCCCATGAAACCATTTTTTTCGGTGTCTTGCTTATTCATGGCCATTTCATCGATTTGCTTGATGTCACTGACATTCAGCAACTTCATGTTGAGTCCCCAGAACATCGAATACAGGCTGTACGCTTTCTCAAATAGCTCATAAGCATCATCCTTCTTGCCCATGCCTAGCTGCTTGGTGCCAACCTCCATCAAACGCATGGAAGCTGCTAGCAGATGTTTAGAAACGCACCATACCTCGCCTTCATATTCCGTGATGATTTTCGCTAGAAGCGATTTCCGCATTTCTCGGACATCCTTGATCATGTCGTAGTAATCGGTATTGCCCACCTTGGCGCCGGTGAAGAAAAAGTGCTCCTCGATGCTGATCAGGTTCATGATAGCAATGCTCAGATCCTGATCTGACGACAGGTCCATCTTGTCCTGCTTTTTCATGTCGTCCACTTTAGCGATGAACTCGTTCAGGTTCTTGATGGGATTTTGGTTGTTATTCATGGCTGTTACCCCAGCAGGTAAAAAACGATGGTCAGGAATATCAGGGGCGCTACCGGCATGACGACTTTCTGGAATGGAAAATAGGCATGACCACCGTGTTTTTCTTTGATGTAGAAATACCAGCTGGCTCCAAACCAGAAACCAGAGCTGCCGGCGACAATACCCCAAAGCAATTTATCTATTCCACGCAACGCGTTGATTGGGTTACCGATAACCCCGGCGTAGTACAACGGAATGACGGTTAATGAAAAATAGGCAATAGTGTCGACGTAGGATCGCCCCTTGAATCGGATGTTTCGGGCTTCGAGGAAGCTTTCGGTCCAGGTAATCATGGAAACGATCAGCCCACCGATCCACAAGCCTGTAATGGCATCGTCGATCCCCAACCAGCGGGAAAATCCGACGCCGACACCGACGGCCAAGGTGCAAATGGGGCAGACAGCACATGCACTATGGGGAGTAAGCAATGCAAGCGCAGTAGCCGCTGTGGCAATAATTTGCACCTTTCTCATGCTATTTTGCCTCCGCACGTTGCCTGAAATATTCAATGATTGGCTGGTCGCCAATCAGACATCTTTCACCGTCCCATAAAAAGGGAACGCCGATGCCGGCTTCTGGGATGCCGCAGCCTTTCGCTTTCGCCTTAAGTTCTTTTGCGTTGTTTGGGTGTAAATACACCTCTTTTCTATTGAATTGGACTTTGTCTCCGACTTGGTTTTGTTCAAGATATTTCTCAACAACAGCACAATGGGGGCAGCCATAACCGTAGAAAAGGATGATGCCGCTTGCTGATTGCTGCGCGACTGTTGAAAACGCGCCATCCTGAAATTGTGACGCGTCGTTTTTGTGTAGAAACAGATAGAAAGAAAGCGCCAGTACGACAGCAAAGACTAGCGCAGAAAATATGAGCTGATTTTTGGGCTTGTTCATAACATCCAGTCTGCTTAACGACGCACATAGTCGTCTTGCGCGAAATCAACCTGCAAAATGCTATGCCGCAGACAACACTTGCGCACGTCTTGGAAATTGGCACACTGCCTGAAAAAAAACCTGCTCAGCTTTAGCTGAACAGGTTAGGTACTTCAGAAACTACTCTTGGAGGAGTATTTTGTCGGACGTTAGTTGCCATGATTGGCTAATAAATGGTGTAGATCACCTTAATTGCCCCGCTTCAATCACCATGCCCGCATGACCATGATGCACGGTGCTGCCGCCAATGGCGGCTTCCATTTTCTTGGCAGATTCGATGCCGGTGCAATGGCAGGGAATCAGGAAATCAGCCTTCCAGTCAGCCATTAATTCAAAGGTTTTCAGCAAGCGTTGATCACTCGCTTGCAGCAGGTGCATGCCGCCGAGAACGCCTTTTACCTTATTTATGCCTGAAATCTTGCGGATATAGTCGATGGTGTTCGATAAGCCGGAATGGCAACAGCCAACCAGCACAACCAATCCCTCGTCAGTTTCAAACCACATGGATTGATCATCTTCAATTTCATCGACAGGGCCACGCTGGTCATCCAGATGGAAGGTGCCGCCCGTGTCTTCAAAGGCGTTCAGGCGAGGCACCGGACCGGTGATGCCGACGCATGGAATCAGGTAATAGTGAGTCTTGAGTGTGTGCAAGCGGTTGGAAGGTAGTGCCTGAAAGGCTTGGCGCGCGGCGTCAGGCATTCCGTATGAGTCGGCGTTTGGCATATACCACCAACGGTCTTGGTCAATTTGGTTAGCAAAATACAGGTTGGCGTGATCGTTCTCTGCCAAGACCTTGTCCAGCGTTCCCGTATGGTCGCGGTGGCCGTGGCTGATCACGATTGCTTCGGCGTCCTTGAGCTTAACCCCCAAGCGTGCAGCATTCACTTGCAGCGCGCCCATGTGGCCGGTATCGAAAAGAATGCGGTGTTGGCCGCATTCAATCCAGGCGGCAAACCCGTGTTCTTTTTCAAGTCCCTCTGCGGCTTCGTTGTCTACTAGCAGAGTAATTATCACAAGCTCTTTTGACACTTTAGCCTCCTTTCGTTATGCCAGGTAATTCAATGATCGCAAGGATTATCATTTGTCTGCATGCTGCCAGACAAATGGGCTGCAACCAATTTCTCGGGCGTGTCGGTCGGCGCACCAAGCACCACTTGAATTTGCTGTTGAGCGAACAAATCAACTGCTCGTTTCCCCATCCCTCCTGCAATCACCAGATTGACCCCGCGTTCTGCCATCCATGGTGGCAACAACCCGGGTTGATGAGGAGGGGCTTCTATGTCTTCTCGTTTAATGATTGTGTGGTTCGACTGATCAATGTCGATCAGCGCGAAAGACGCACAATGCCCAAAATGGGTGGTCAATTTGCCGTCGGCCAAAGGAATAGCAATTCTCATAATGATGTTCTCCTGGTATTGTGAAGTTACAGTTCAAGTCGTTTCCAAATGCTTCGAATGTCTTCGCTGCTAGGCGCATCGGTTTCGACCACGGCGAGTCCCTGCATCTGCGCCAACGTTACGCTGCGATCGTAGCGAACGCGACCGGCGAGCCGTGCACCGAGTTGTAATGATCTATTCTCTATTTGCTCGGTCATGGCCGGGTTGAGGTCCCATTTGTTGATGCAAACGGCCGAGGCAACACCAAAGTGGCGCGTCAGGGCGAGCACCCTTTCAAGGTCGTGCTTTCCCGAAACGGTTGGCTCAGTGATGATGAGTGCAAGACTGGTGCCGGTAATCGATGCAATCGCCGAGCAACCAATGCCGGGCGGCCCATCGATGATGATGAGATCGCGACTTTGTTGTTCTGCGATACGCCGCGCCTCTGTGCGCACATGTGTGACCAGTTTGCCGGAATTCTCAGCTGCAACGCCCAATTGTGCATGAACCATGGGGCCGCAGCGGGTTTCTGATCGCATCCAGATGCCGCAGCGTCGTTCTGGAAAATCAATCGCTTTGGTTGGGCACACAAGCACACAAACACCGCAGCCCTCGCAAGCGACGGAATCGATTGCATAAGATGCGCCTGTGACGACCTTGTCGACCTCAATGACACCGCCGAAACGGCAAGGAGCGATACAAATGCCGCAATCAATGCAATCCTCCGGGCGGATGACGGCTAGATGCCCGCTGTAAAAATCGTGCTGCTCCTGCACATGTTGAGATAAAACGAGATGTAGGTCGGCAGCGTCCACGTCACAGTCAGCAATGACGGACTGCCCGGATAAAACGGCAAAAGAGGCCGAAATACTGGTTTTTCCTGTGCCGCCCTTACCGCTGAGGATGACCAGTTCCTTCATTGTGTAGCACCTCCATCAGCGGAGCATTGAAGCGTTAACAGCGTGTCACGCAGACGTTCGAATAAGTCGCGATACTCGGGCAATGATTCGATCAGAAGCTTACCTTGGGAATATGCTTCGGCAATCCGCCGGTCGTCAGGTATTTCAAGCAGAAGAGGGATATTTTCCTGCGCACAGTAGCGATGTACGCGATCATCACCGATACCGTGGCGGTTGATCACCACCCCAAAAGCGATCCCGAGTTTGCGCACGACCGCAACCGTTAGTTTCAGATCGTGTAATCCAAACGGTGTCGGTTCAGTCACCAGAATCGTAAAATCAGCGTTTCGCAAGGTAGCTACAGCCGGGCAAGATGTGCCGGGCGGTGCATCCAGAATGGCGTGCTGGCCTGGCTGGATGCGTTGTTTGACGGCATCCACCAGCGGCGAAGCGGAAGAAATGCCGACATCAAGAATACCCTGCACTAATAAAAAATCACCAATCTGACGCGTCTCTACCATGCCGATGCGGCTGTCTTCGGAACGTATGGCGCGGCGGGTGCACACCAGTTCGCAACCTCCACAGGCATGGCACAATTCTGGAAATACCAAAGCAGATTTTCCGACTACAGCAATCGCATTGAATTGACAAAAATCGCTGCAATCGCCGCAACCGTTACAACGAAGGAGATCAACTTTCGGGATGGGGATGGTTACGATTCCCTCGCGCAGCACTTCGCTAGGCAAAAACAAATGGGCATTGGGTTCTTCCACGTCGCAATCCAACAGTTGCCCCCATGCGCCGAAGACTTTCGCCAGGTTTACCGACACCGTCGTCTTGCCGGTTCCGCCTTTACCGGATGCGACTGCGATAATCATCCGTGATGTCCGTTCACATCAGCTGACGATGCGGCAGTAAGGGCATTGGCATCAAATTGAGTCAACGCTTCAACGACCGTTGGAGCATTGCAGTAATACACTTTGATCCCGGCGGCTGACAAGACACGGAAGGCCTTGGGGCCACAATGGCCACTGATCAGACATTGCACGCCAGACTTGGCAATGGTTTGTGCCGACTTGACGCCAGCACCTTGCGCAGCGTTGAGGTTTTGCCGGTTATCGATGACCTCGAAATTGCGGCGCTCCAAATCGTAGATCAAAAATTTGGGGGCTCGCCCAAAGGTGCTGTTAAATGGCGACTCCAACGTATCGCCGGCAGTAGAAAAAGCAATTTTCATGAAAGATGCTTTCTGTGATCAATTGTAGAATCGCATGACGGAGACATCCTCGGCCAAGAGATGCGACGCGATGTCCTCTATGCCCGCGTCCTTCCAGAAAGGAAGCAGGTCATGTGTTTCCATGTATTTCAAGGGAATGGGGTGCGTGCCGATAACGACAGGCAGCTTGTAACGTTTCTCGATGAATTCTTTGAATTGACGGATGTAAGGGCAGGGTGGGTAACCAACCACTAGGCCGGTCGCCAGATGGATGACATCACAACCGTTCTTCAGAAATTCTTCGGGGACATATTCGATATTCCCGCCAGGACAACCGCCACAGCTTGAGTAACCAACGACCTCGATTTGCTCATGGGCGGGATAGATTGAAAACGCCCCCTGACGTTCACGCACAGACCGAAAACATTTGCCGCCACCACAACTCTGGTAGCGGGCGCAGATGATAATGCTGATTTTTTTCATTGATTACCTTATTTCAAATATTGCCACGATGGCGGCCATGCCCCATGCCGTTTCCTGCACCCATCCCACACCCTTGAGCCATTTCTCCGCTCGCTTTTTTTCGGCCTCCTCGCCCCATGCCGCGCCCTAACCCACGCCCGCAACATCCAGGCATCGCATATAGATCACCGTTGATTTCTCCGGCACGCCACGCATCCAGCACATCGAATAACTTTCCAGCGACAAATGGAATGACGCGGATTTCACGTGCCTTTAACATCTCTTGAACAGGCCTGGAAATGGCACCGCAAATTAAAGTGCCTACTTCAAGTTCGGTTAGGCGCGCGACGTTTTTGAGGGGCG
>JAYFNP010000021.1:0-2385 GCA_034933385.1 Burkholderiaceae bacterium
ACACGAACAACCGCTACCAATTCCTGAAAGCCGACAACGAGCGCCCGATTCTGCCGCCGGAAAAGCTGTTCCTGAACGACGAAGATTTCTTTGCGTTCGCAAAATTCTATGGCCGCTGGATCATCCGGCCAGGCGAGGAACCGACTGAGCTGTCCGCACCGATTCCCGACATAGCGGTCGACCGCCGCGCCAGCGATCCGCTGGCCAAGCTGCGCGCTTATCTTGGCAACTCCGCCGCCAACCCCGGACGACGCGTAATGATTTGCGCCGAATCCGGCGGGCGGCGCGAAACGATGCAGCAGTACTTTAACGAATACGATCTTCCGGTGACCGCCTGCAACGGCTTCGCCGATTTCGCCGCCGGTTCCGTTTCCCCGATGTTCGGCGTCGCGCCGTTGCAAGCGGGCTTTTCACTGGGTGATGAATTCGGCAATCTGACATTTGTCACCGAAACCGAGCTGTACGCCGGTTCCGGCCGCCGTGCGGGCAGACGCAAGCAGGAAGGCGCGATACAGGTCGAGACGATGCTGCGCGACCTGTCCGAATTGAAAATCGGCGATCCGGTGGTGCATGCGAACCACGGCATCGGCCGTTATCGCGGCCTGGTCAGCATGGACATGGGGGAAGGCGAAACCGAATTCCTGCATATCCGCTATGCGCAAGATGCCCGGTTATACGTACCGGTATCGCAATTGCATGTGATTTCGCGTTACTCCGGTGCGTCACCCGACGATGCGCCGCTGCATGTGCTTGGTTCAGGCCAATGGGAAAAGGCCAAGCAGAAGGCAGCCCAGCAGGCACATGACACCGCCGCGGAACTGCTCGACCTGTATGCCCGACGCGCTGCCCGCGAAGGGCATGCCTTCCGGTTTTCGATGCGCGATTACGAATCTTTCGCCGACAGCTTCGGCTTCGAGGAAACACCCGATCAGGCTGACGCAATCAACGCTGTCATCAAGGACATGGTTTCAGGCCAACCAATGGACCGGCTGGTCTGTGGCGACGTCGGCTTCGGCAAGACCGAAGTCGCGTTGCGCGCCTCTTACATCGCAGTCATGGGCGGAAAGCAGGTCGCAATCCTTGCGCCGACCACGCTATTGGCCGAACAGCATGCGCAGACCTTTGCCGACCGCTTCGCCGATTGGCCGGTGAAGATTGCAGAACTGTCGCGTTTCCGTACCGGCAAGGAAGTCACGAAAGCGATTGCCGGGCTGGCAGACGGCAGCATCGACATCGTGATTGGCACGCATAAGCTGCTGTCGCCGGACGTGAAATTTCAGCGGCTCGGACTGGTCGTCATTGATGAGGAACACCGTTTTGGCGTCCGTCAGAAGGAGGCACTGAAGGCGCTGCGCGCCGACGTCGACGTGCTGACGCTGACCGCCACGCCGATCCCGCGCACGCTTGGCATGGCGCTCGAAGGCTTGCGCGGTTTTTCGATCATCGCCACCGCGCCGCAAAAACGCCTCGCGATCAAGACTTTCGTACGCAGCGAAAACGAATCGGTGATCCGCGAAGCCTGCCTGCGCGAACTCAAGCGCGGCGGTCAGGTTTATTTCCTGCACAATGAAGTCGAAACCATCGAAAACCGGCGCCAGACGCTACAAGAACTGTTGCCGGAAGCGCGCATCGGCGTCGCCCACGGCCAGATGCACGAACGCGATCTGGAAAAAGTGATGCGCGACTTTGTCGCCAAGCGCTACAACATCCTGCTCTGCACCACGATCATCGAAACCGGCATCGATGTACCGAGCGCCAACACGATGATCATGCACCGCGCCGACAAGTTCGGCCTGGCGCAACTGCATCAGTTGCGCGGGCGCATCGGCCGTTCGCACCATCAGGCCTATGCCTATCTGCTGGTTAACGACATGCAGACTCTTTCCAAACAGGCGCAACGTCGGCTGGATGCGATCCGGCAGATGGAAGAACTCGGCAGCGGCTTCTTCCTGGCGATGCACGATCTGGAAATTCGCGGTGCAGGTGAAATTCTCGGCGAAAACCAGTCGGGCGAAATACAGGAAATCGGTGTCCAGATGTATTCTGACATGCTCAAGGAAGCTGTCCGCGCACTGAAAGCGGGCGAGCAGCCCGACTTCGACACGCCGTTGCACCACACGACCGAAATCAGCCTGCATGTTCCGGCGCTGTTACCCGGCGACTTTTGCCCCGGCGTCAACGAGCGGCTGTCGATCTACAAGCGTTTCGCAAACTGCGAAACGCAGGAAGCGATCGACGATTTGCAGGAAGAACTGATCGACCGCTTCGGTGACCTGCCGGAACAGGTGCGCGCGCTGGTCGAGACCCACCGCTTGCGCGTGCTGGCAAAAACGGTCGGCATCGTAAAGATCGACGCGCACACCGAAAGCGCAGTGCTGCATTTCA
>JAYFNP010000022.1:0-3931 GCA_034933385.1 Burkholderiaceae bacterium
AGCAACATGATGAATTCACGCAAGTTGAGATCCTTCAGCGCCTTCACCCGGTCGTTGCCGACCGCACCGAAAATCACCCGCTTGACCAACCACAACGAGTAGGCTGCGCCCAGGATCAACGCCAGCCCGGCCAGCATCCCGACCCAGAAATTGATCTTGATGCCGCCCCAGATCACCAGCGATTCGCCGACGAAGCCGGAAGTCCCCGGCAAGCCGCAATTGGCCATCGCAAACAGCACGAAAAACACCGCGAATTTCGGCATCGTGTTGATCACGCCGCCGTAGTCGGCAATCTGCCGTGTGTGCATCCGGTCGTACAACACGCCAATGCACAGGAACATCGCGGCAGAAACGAAACCATGCGAAATCATCTGCACCAGACCACCCTGCAGCCCGATGGTGTTGAACAGGAAAAAGCCCAGCGTCACAAACCCCATGTGCGCAATCGACGAATACGCAACCAGCTTTTTCATGTCCTTTTGCACCAGCGCGACCAGTCCGATGTAAATCACCGCAACCATCGACAGCGTGATCATGTAACCCGACAGGTAACGGCTGGCGTCCGGCGTGATCGGCAGCGAAAAACGCAGGAAGCCGTAAGCGCCGAGCTTGAGCATGATTGCCGCCAGCACCACCGAACCGGCAGTCGGTGCTTCGACGTGCGCATCCGGCAGCCAGGTATGCACCGGCCACATCGGCACCTTGACCGCAAACGCCGCCAAGAAGGCGAGGAAGGTCAGCACCTGCACGTTCATCGGCAACGGCAGCGTGTGCCAGGTCTGGATGTCGAAGCTGTTGCCGGATTCGAGGTAGAGATAGACGATCGCCACCAGCATCAGCAATGATCCGAGGAAGGTGTACAGAAAGAATTTGAACGCCGCATACACGCGGTTTTCACCGCCCCAGACACCGATGATGATGAACATCGGAATCAGCGTGGATTCGAAGAAGACGTAAAACAGCAAGCCGTCCAGCGCGCAGAACGTGCCGATCATCAATCCGGACAACACCAGGAACGCGCCCATATATTGCGCTATCCGTTGCTGCACTGACTGCCAGCTGGCGATCACGACAATCACCGTCATGAATGCCGTTAGCGGAACGAACCACAGCGAAATGCCGTCGACGCCGAAATGGTAATGGATGTTGAAACGTTCGATCCAGGCGAATTTTTCGACGAACTGCATGCCATGCGCGGCATTGTCGAATTTCGCAACCATTGGCAACGTAACCAGAAAACTGATGACGGCACCGATCAGCGACATCGCACGCACGCGGCGCAGCTTGTCGTCACGGCCAAATAGGAATACCAGCACCCCGAAGGCGATCGGGCACCAGATGGCGATACTCAGAATAGGTACGTTAGACTGCATCATCAATATGGTTAATTTCGCCCGCTATTTTATTTGCCAAACGGGAACGGCACAAAGTAAATCAGAAACGCCAGCAAACCGAGAATCATCACAAACGCATAGTGGTACACATGACCGGACTGCCACTGGCGGCTGACGTTCGAGAACCAGCCGATCAGACGTGAACTGCCATTGACGATCAATTCGTCGATCACGATCCGGTCGCTGCCCCACAGGAACCGGCCAATCAGTCGGGCGAATTTGGCGCTGCCATTGACGATCAGATCGTCGATCAGCAGCCGGTCACCCACCGTCCACAAGATCCGTCCCAGCAGCCGCGCCCCGCCGGCAAACACCACTTCGTTGAAGCGATCGAGGTAATAATTGTTTTCCAGCAGCAGGTATATCGGTCGGAACGTTTCGCGCATCCGCGACGACATGCGCCGGTTGACCATGTAGAAATACCAGGCCAGCATGGCACCGGCGAGCGTCAGCAGGGACGGCAGATGAAGCAGTCCGCTGAGCGCCATCTGCAGCGGCCCGCCAAAATGGGCTGCCAGTGCAGCCATTGCTTCGTGCGTTTCGGCGACCACAATCGCCTCGCCGAAGAAGCCACCGAACAGCACCGGTTCGATCAAAATAAAGCCAATGAACACCGATGGAATCGCCAGCAGCACCAGCGGTACGGTCATGATCCAAGGCGACTCGTGCGGTTGGTCGCCGGCATGCAAGCCGACCTCCGGGTCGCCATGATGCACGCTGTCCGGCTGACCGAAGCGCTCTTCCCCATGGAACACGCGGAAGTACAGACGAAACGAGTAGAACGCCGTGACGAACACGCCGGCCATCACCGCAAAATAGGCAAAACCCGAGCCGGCAAGATGCGAGGCGCGCACCGCGATAATGATGCTGTCTTTCGAGTAAAAGCCGGAAAATAACGGCGTACCGATCAACGCCAGCGTGCCGGCGAGGAACGTGATCCAGGTAACCGGCAGATATTTCCGCAACCCGCCCATGTTGCGGATGTCCTGATCGTGGTGCATGGCGATGATGACCGAGCCCGCGCCGAGGAACAGCAGCGCCTTGAAGAACGCATGCGTCGTCAGATGGAAAATCGAGGCTGAATAGGCGGAAGCGCCGAGCGCGACCGTCATGTAGCCGAGTTGCGACAGCGTCGAGTAGGCAATCACCCGCTTGATGTCGTTTTGCATCATCGCGACGAAACCCATGAACAGCGCCGTGATCGCGCCGATCACCAGCATCAGCGACAGCGCCGCCTCTGACAATTCGAACAGCGGCGACATCCGGCTGACCATGAAAATGCCGGCGGTGACCATCGTCGCCGCGTGGATCAACGCGGAAATCGGCGTTGGCCCTTCCATCGAATCCGGCAGCCAAACATGCAGCGGAAACTGCGCCGACTTGGCCATCGCACCGATGAACAGGCAGATGCACGCTGCCGAGATCAGGTTCCACGAGGTGCCCGGCAGCAGCATTTGTGCCAGGATTTCCCGCTGGGCGAACACGTCGGCGTAGTGCATCGAACCGGCATACGTGAACAGGATACCGGCGCCGAGGATGAAACCGAAATCGCCAACGCGGTTCACCAGGAACGCTTTCAAATTCGCAGCGATGGCACTCGGCTTGTCGTACCAGAAACCGATCAGCAGGTAAGACATCAGCCCGACGCCTTCCCAGCCGAAAAACAGCTGGACGAAATTGTTGCTCATCACCAGCATCAACATCGCGAACGTGAACAGCGAAATGTAACTGAAAAAGCGGTTGTAGCCTTCGTCCTCTTCCATGTAGCCGACGGTATAGAAATGCACCATCAACGACACGAAGGTCACGACGCACATCATCGTTGCGGTCAGGCTGTCGATCAGGAAACCGACTTCGAAGCGGATACCTTCCACCGTCATCCAGGTGTAGATCGCGCCGTCGAAACGCGCGCCGTCGATGACCGCCAGCAAGGTCTGCACCGACAGCAGGAAGGCGACCAGCACGCCGGCAATCGCCGCCGTGTGCGACACCTTGCGGCCCACCAGGTTGCCGAGGAACTTCGTGCCCAGCAGGCCGGCCACGGCGGCGCCGGCCAGCGGCGCGAGCGGCACGGCAAGCAGGAGACAGGCGTTCAGTTGCGGCGTCATGGTGTCGTCATCCTAGCCTTTAAGACTGTCGAGGTCCTCGACGTTGATCGTATTCAGATTGCGGAACAGCACTACCAGAATCGCCAGCCCGATGGCCGTTTCCGCCGCCGCCACGGTCAGGATGAAGAACACGAACACCTGGCCGCCAGCGTCGCCGAGGTAATGCGAAAACGCGATGAAATTCATGTTCACCGCCAGCAACATCAGTTCGAGCGACATCAGCAGGATGATCAGGTTCTTGCGGTTCAGGAAAATCCCGATGATCGAAATCGCGAACAGGATCGCCCCCAGAATCAGGAAATGTGACAGTGACACCGTCATGGCTGGTCTCCTTTCGCTTCATCCGCTTCTGTCTCTCCGGTTTCGGCCTTCATGCTGACCACCCGCAAGCGATCCTTGGGGTTGACCCTGACGGCCGCTGCCGGATCG
>JAYFNP010000023.1:0-3700 GCA_034933385.1 Burkholderiaceae bacterium
ATCATTGAACAGGCCATTCTTCGCTTCGTTTTCAACCGGCGCCTGGGTGGCTTTTTGCTTCATGCCGGATTCGAAGCCGCCGCCCTGGATCATGAAGCCGTCGATGACGCGATGGAAAATCGTGCCATCGTAATGGCCGGAGCGCACATAGTTCAGGAAATTTTCGACAGTCTTCGGCGCTTTTTCTGCGTTCAGGTCGATTTTGATTTTGCCGAGGTTGGTAGTGAGGATGACAGCCATGATAGTCCTTGTTATTTGATTAATTAATTGCGATAGTTTATTTGATGATCGCTGCAGATTCAATCACAACCGGCGAAAGCGGCACATCTTGCCTGCCGGTCGGAACCTGTTTGATGCGGTCAACCACCTCTTGGCCCTGGATGACCTTGCCGAAAACAGCATAGCCCCAGCCGTCCTGTCCGGGATAGTTCAGGAAGTGGTTGTCGTTGACATTGATGAAAAATTGCGCGGACGCCGAATGCGGATCGGAGGTGCGTGCCATCGCAATCGTATAAGCGGTGTTTTTCAGCCCATTGGCGGCTTCGTTTTGAATCGGTGCGCGGGTCGGCTTTTGCTGCAGGTTCCGGTCGAAACCGCCGCCCTGGATCATGAAGTTGTCGATCACCCGATGGAAGATCGTGCCGTTGTAGTGGCCATCCTGGACATACCGGATGAAGTTGGCGGCGCTTTTCGGCGCTTTGTAGGGGTAAAGTTCCAGCACAATTTCGCCCATGCCGGTTTTCAGCGCGACGCGCGGATTGTCCGCGGCCAGCGCCAGATTGCCTGTACCGGTCAGCAAAATGCCGAACATCAGTGTGGTCAGAAAACGGCACAAGGTCTTCATCGTTGGTTCCTATAATCTGCTTTCATGCACAATTTTCCATTTCGAGCCTTCTTTCGCCCAATACTGGCGACGGTGAACACTCGTCGCGCTTTTCCCGGAACGGATTTCCTGCGTGAACGAGGCGAACACCATGTTGCGTTCGCCTGGATAATGGAACAGCGCGAGATCACGCAATTTGATCGAAACATTCTGGTTGGCCGGCGGATATTGGCGCACCAGCCAGGTGGGCAAGTCTTCGCCGGTTCCCGATTTGAACTCAGCCGAATAGTTTCGTGCCATCAGTTGCGCATCACCATTCTCGGCATCGCGCCGCCATTGATCCAGCATGAGGTCGGCTGTTTTGCGGTCGCGTTTTACGACGGCAGCATTGACCAGTTCCACCCGGTCGCTGATGATGACTGGTGCAGTACGCATTTCCGACGAGGACAACAAGGTCTCCATGTCCGGGTTGGTCAGCGCTACGCAGCCATCGGACGCCAGTGGAGGACGGCTGAAACTGGTAGAAGGCATGCCATGCAGCCAGATGCCGGATCCGCCGCGCTCATGCAATTTGTCCCATTCGTTCGGGTAATTCAGCGGCAGTGCGCCGGCGCCGTAGAAATCCGGCAGATTGCCGCGCGCCATCTTGCCGGTAATTCGGTAAATGCCGATAGGTGTTTTCTGATCGCCTTCTCGCAATTTGTGGACGCCAAGCTTGCCGTGTGAAATATAGAAGTGGTTTTTCAGTGTCAGCTTGCCGCTCTTATGCTGATACACGTACACGCGCGAATTGGCCGTGTCCACCATTAGCGCGTATTTGTGTTCCGGACGCAATTGTATGAACGCACGCGGAAGCAGGTCGGGGTCCGGAACATAGCGCAATGCTTTCAGACGCACCATCACTTCGGCACGCAGTTCGGCAAGCTTGTTGGTGTTTGTTTCCGGCGCTTCGCCTATGGTCGAAAGCGGCCGCGTGTGCATCAACAACAGATCGCCGCGGAGCAAATGGCCGGGATAAAAATTAGGGTAGGCATCGACAAGCCGATCGGCCTTGGCCGTCGCATCTTTCAGGCGACCGTCCACGAGGTCGGCATAAATGCCAGCCAGAAGCGCATCCGCATTGTGCGCGCTTGGGGCGGGGGCATTCTTCGGGGTCTTTGAAGACGCTTTGGTTGAGGTCCTGGCCTTGTTTTTCGCATGCAGTATCGTCGGAGTCGACCATCCGCCAGCTAGAAACAACAACGCCAGTACGAAAAACAGCGTGCGCCCAAGCTGTAGTTTTTTTGGGCGCAGAGTCAAATCAAGATGCAGCATCAGTTACCCGCCAGCTCCTGTTGGATTTTCCATTTACCGCCGGATTTGACCAAAACCATGGTCTTTTTGCTGGAAACGGACAGTTTGTCGGCTTTGTAAGACTGCCTGAATTTCACTGTTGCCGTATTGCCGGAGAGAGTGACCTGCGGTGATTCAATCTTCACGTTGATCTGGCGCTTGCTGGCAATGCGCGAATTACGTTCGTCAGCCCAAGCCTTGCGCGATTTTCCCTTTGGCAGATGAAAATCGTTGGCGTAGAAGCCGAGATATTTTTTGACATCTCTGGCACTCCATGCAGCGGCCCAGTCGTTCAGGGTCTTGACTACGTCATCCTGTCCGGGCTGGCCGGCCGGTTTGGGCTCCGAGGAAGCTGCCGGTTTGGGTTCAGGTTTGGGCGCTGGCGCAGAGGCGGATGCCGGCTTGGATACAGGGGCTGTGGCTGAGGCAGAAGCTGCCGGCGGGGTCGTAGCGGAAACAGAGGCAGAAGCGGCAACCGAAGGGGTGGCTGATGCCGAGGCGCGACTGGATGGCTGAGCGGCGGTTGCGGTAGCCGTATCGCCAGTCAGCGAGTTCAGCATGGCCAGCTTGGTTTTCGCAGCCGCATTGTTCGAATTGATTTGCAGTGCCTTGTCGTATGCCTGGCTGGCCATTCTGGCATACAGGTCGCCAAGATTTTCATGCGCCGTGGCATACGCGGGATTGGTGCGGATCGAAGCTTCCAGAGCTACGCGCGCCTTGTCGAGCTGGCCGCTCGATGCATAGAGCACGGCCAGATTGTTATATGGCTCCGGCAGCGCGGGATATTGCGCTGTTATCTGAGTAAATACATCGATCGCTTTGGCGCTCTGGTTTTGTTCAGTCAGGATCAGACCTTTGAGAAACAGCATATGCGCGTCATTCGGTCGCGTCGACAGGTAGCTGTCGGCTGTGGCAAGGGCTTCGCTCAATCGTCCGTCATTGAGCAGTTGACGCGTGTTGGCCAGTTCATCCGCAGCAACGAGTGGTGAAAACAGCACGAGCGCAAGGCAAAAGGCTGTTGCACAAAAACGGTTGGCCGCGCGCCGGTACCGTTGCAAAACAGGGCTGATGAAACGAGAGGCGATGTTCATAAATGGTATACTTTGCGGCTAAAATTTTCATTCTATCAAATTAGCCCCGCAAATAGCAGTTGCATGTTGTTTTGCGTTTTGCAAAATACGCGTTTAGGGTGGTTGCCTTTCTCGCGACGTGGTGTTTTGCGGCAAGTTATCGAATTTTTTGCCATTCATGAGCAATTTGACGATTTACAACACGCTGGCGCGTGAAAAGCAGGTTTTTACTCCGATCGAGCCCGGCAAGGTGCGCATGTACGTTTGCGGCATGACCGTCTACGATTATTGTCATATCGGCCATGCCAGGATGATGACGGCCTTCGATATTGTCTATCGCTGGTTGAAAGCGTCCGGCTATCAGGTGACCTATGTACGCAACATCACCGACATCGACGACAAGATCATTGCCAGGGCGGTCGAGAACGGTGAGCGCACATCGAGTCTGACTTCCCGTTTCATCGACTATATGCAT
>JAYFNP010000024.1:0-2494 GCA_034933385.1 Burkholderiaceae bacterium
AAACCGTTCGGCCAGAACGACTATGTTTACATGGTTCTGCAAGAAGCGATTTTCCCGAAACTGGCAGAAATGATCGGTGGCGAAGCACTGGCAACCGATGTACGTTTTTCGACCCTGGCAGAACGTCGCAAGAACCAGAACGAACTGTGGAAGATCATTGGTGACTTCGCCAAGAACTACGACAAGTTCGAACTGACCGCGATGTTCAACAGCAAGGATTTCCCGTGCGGCCCGATCCTGACGACCGAAGACGTATCGAAGGACGAGCACGTTCGTCACCGCAAGATGTGGGTGGAAGTCAAGGACGAAAAACGCGGCAACTACTGGACCGTCGGTATGCCGGTCAAGCTGTCCGAAGGTAATGTGGAAACCATCACGCGCGCTCCGTACCTGGGTGAGCACACCGAGGAAATCCTGACCCAGGTTTGCGGCTTCAATGCAGACCAGATCAAGGCGATGACCGAAGGTGGTGCATTCACCAAGCCGGAACGTCGCAAGAAATAATACTGTCTGACATAACAGTCAGTAACGTTTCGTTCACGTAGCAAAATGGGCAACGAAAGTTGCCCATTTATCTTTATACAATTTGAAGGACGAGCATGAACATTCATGAATACCAAGGCAAAGAAATACTGCGCAAATACGGCGTGACCACGCCGCGCGGATTTCCCTGTTTCAGCGTAGATGAGGCGGTCAAAGCTGCCGAGAATCTGGGCGGCAAGGTATGGGTGGTCAAGGCCCAGATTCACGCAGGTGGCCGCGGCAAGGGCGGTGGCGTCAAGGTGGCCAAGTCGATCGATGAGGTCAAGAAATATGCTTCCGAAATTCTGGGCATGACGCTGGTTACGCATCAGACCGGCCCGCAAGGTCGTCTGGTCAAGCGCTTGCTGATTGAAGAAGGCGCCGACATCAAGAAGGAACTGTATGTCGGCATGGTGGTCGATCGCGTCACGCAGCGTGTCTGCCTAATGGCTTCTTCCGAAGGCGGCATGGAAATCGAAGTGGTCGCGGCCAAGACCCCGGAAAAAATTCACAAGGTATTTGTCGATCCGGCGACCGGTCTGACCGATGCGGAAGGCGAAGACATTGCGCGCAAGATTGGCGTGCCGGAAGTTGCTGTCAAGGATGCCTGCAAGTTCATGCAGGGCCTGTACAAGGCATTCGACGAAACCGACGCTTCGCTGGCTGAAATCAACCCGCTGATTCTGACTGGCGACAACAAGATCGTTGCGCTGGATGCCAAGTTCAATTTCGATTCGAATGGCCTGTACCGTCAGCCGGCGATCCTGGCCTACCGCGATCTGGACGAAGAAGATCCGGACGAAATCGCCGCATCGAAGTTTGACCTGACTTACATTGCGCTCGACGGCGACATCGCCTGCATGGTCAATGGCGCCGGTCTGGCGATGGCGACCATGGACACCATCAAGCTGTTCGGCGGCAATCCGGCGAACTTCCTCGACGTCGGCGGTGGCGCCACGACCGAGAAAGTTACCGAAGCTTTCAAGATCATGTTGGCCAACCCGAAGGTCAAGTGCATCCTGGTCAACATCTTCGGCGGCATCATGCGCTGCGATACGATTGCCGATGGCGTCGTGGCAGCGGCACGTCAAGTTACCCTGAAAGTACCGCTGGTAGTGCGTCTGGAAGGCACGAATGTCGACAAGGGCAAGGAAATTCTGGCCAAGTCTGGTTTGCCAATCATTTCTGCCGACGGTATGAGTGACGCCGCGCAAAAGGCGATTAACGCTGCAAAGGGTAAATAACATGTCTATTCTGATCAACAAAAACACTCGCGTCATTGTGCAGGGCATCACCGGCAAGACCGGCGCCTTCCACACCGAAATGTCTCAGGCCTACGCATTTGGCAAGCAATGCTATGTCGGCGGCGTGACCCCGAAAAAGGGCGGCACGACTTTCCTCGACATGCCGGTTTTCAATACGGTAGCCGAAGCCAAGGCGCAAACCGGCGCCAACGTATCGGTCATTTATGTACCGCCGCCGTATGCAGCGGCTGCGATTGATGAAGCGGTCAACGCCGGCATGGATATGGTGATTTGCATCACCGAAGGCATTCCGGTACGCGACATGATCCGCACCCGCTACAAGATGCAAGGCAAAAAAACCGTCCTGCTGGGGCCGAACTGCCCGGGCATCATCACGTCCGACGAACTGAAGATCGGCATCATGCCGGGCCATATCTTCAAGAAAGGCCCGATTGGCGTGGTTTCGAAATCCGGCACGCTGACCTATGAAGCAGCCGGTCAGCTGAACGCGCTCGGCATCGGCACCTCGACCGTGGTTGGCGTCGGCGGTGATCCGGTGAACGGTCTGAAGCACATCGACGTGCTGAAGATGTTCAACGACGATCCGCAAACCGAAGCAGTCATCATGGTCGGTGAAATCGGTGGCAACGACGAAGAAACCGCTGCCGAATGGGTCAAGGCCAACATGAAGAAACCGGTGGTTGGTTTCATCGCGGGTGCGACTGCGC
>JAYFNP010000025.1:0-2646 GCA_034933385.1 Burkholderiaceae bacterium
GGGCTCGACTTGTTACAGGAAATCAAGGAAAAGCATCCCGATCTGCCGGTCATCATCATGACGGCCTTTTCCGACCTGGATTCGGCGGTGGCCGCATTCCAGGGGGGCGCCTTCGAATATCTGGCGAAACCGTTTGATGTCGAAAAGGCGGTAGAGTTGATCCAGCGTGCGCTCGAAGAAAGCATGCGCGAAATCAGTGTCGAGCAACGGTCATCCGATTCCCAGGAAATTCTCGGGCAGGCGCCGGCGATGCAGGATGTGTTCCGCGCGATTGGCCGGCTGTCGCAATCGAACGTGACGGTACTGATCACTGGCGAATCCGGCACCGGCAAGGAACTGGTGGCGCGTGCGCTGCACAAGCACAGCCCGCGCGCGCTGCAGCCGTTCATTGCGCTGAACACTGCTGCGATTCCTAAAGATTTGCTCGAATCCGAACTGTTCGGGCACGAGCGTGGCGCGTTCACCGGTGCGCAGGCGACCCGGCGAGGCCGTTTCGAGCAGGCCGAAGGCGGCACGCTGTTTCTTGACGAAATCGGCGACATGCCGTTCGATTTGCAGACGCGTTTGTTGCGTGTGCTGTCGGACGGGCATTTCTATCGTGTCGGCGGGCATCAGTCGCTGAAGGCGAATGTGCGCGTGATTGCCGCAACCCACCAGAATCTTGAACTGCGGGTGAAGGAAGGCTTGTTCCGCGAAGACTTGTACCATCGGCTGAACGTGATCCGGTTGCGCTTGCCGAGCTTGCGCGAACGGCGCGAGGATATCCCGTTATTGACCCATCATTTCCTGCTGCAAAGCGCCAAGCAGCTTGGCGTTGAGGCGAAACGGATGTCGGACAGCGCACTGCGGTTTTTGACTGGTCTCGATTTTCCAGGCAATGTGCGCCAGTTGGAAAATCTGTGCAACTGGATTACCGTGATGGCACCCGGACAGACGGTTGAAATCAGCGATTTGCCCCCCGAACTGTTGCATGGACAGACGCCGACGCTGTCAGCGCAAGTGCCGACAGAGGACGTTCCCCATACGTCTACTTTGGTTGAAAACATCCTGCCATCTAATGCGATGACGTCGGATCAGCTGTCGCACGCCAACGCTTCCTCTGGCAGCGTTGATGGAGCAAACTGGCCTTCTCTGTTAGAGAATGAGGCGGCTCGTCTATTGGCATCCGGAAAGTCTGAAGTGATGGATGTGCTGAGTCGTCAGTTCGAAACGACGGTGATCAAGACCGCGCTGAAACACACTCATGGTCGAAAAAACGATGCCGCGCAGCGCCTTGGTATCGGGCGCAACACGATCACGCGCAAAATTCAGGAACTGGGGATCGCGGGCGTCAAAGACGACTGATCCATGATCGCGTGCGCTGACTGTCGGTCGGGCGAATCCCAAGCCCGGTCGGATCGGTCACCTTGAAGCGTTTTGGCTGCGTACCGCAGCCCAGCCCGGCCAATTCCAGAAGCTGTTTCTGCGCCCGCTGTTTTTCCACGCGATGATTTCCGCCGCTTCGGCATCGGTCAACGTGACCGTCTGCGTCGTTTCACCTGCCCGATAGGTGCAGGTAATGATTTGCCGACCATTGGTTTCGGTGAAGGTAATCGTTTGTTTGCCAGTGGGATCGTCGCAAACGAGTGTCAGCTCCTCGGCTTTGACGCCGGGTTCATTTGCCAGCGGGTTTTCTGTCGGGTTTGTCACAATTTTCTCGCTTGAACGATGTCGACTTTGCCAAAATCAGGGTAATCCGGCGGGTCAGCAGGTCAAAAATATACTGGCACCCGTATTCCTGAAAAGCTGCAAAAAATATGGCCAACCGGCGATTTTTTCACCCATACCCCCACAAAAATCTCAGTGAGCGGGATGTCAGGTGACCATCCGTCCCTTGATGTCGAAGCGGCGGAATGTGCCATTGGCGTAAAGCGCCATCCAGCCGCCACGTTCCGGTTTGCATTCGCAATCCCAGTCGGTCAGCACATAGCGCACGCGTTTGCCGTCGGCCGAGTCGTGGCGTGCCGGACGATGTGTATGGCCGTGAACCATGATCGAAGCGTTGGTTTGCTCAAACAGCGCATCCACGGCGCCTTTGTTGACATCCATGATGGCGTTGGTCTTGGCTTTTTGTGCGGTAACGCTGTCGCTGCGCATCCCTTCGATGATCGCTTTACGTTTCGACAGCGGCATCGCCAGAAACAGTTTTTGCGCCAGCGGGTTGCGGACTTTCGCACGAAACGCCATGTAGCCGACATCGTCGGTGCACAGCGCATCGCCGTGTGTCAGTACGATACGCTGATCGCTCAGCGTGACGACATGCGGATCGGGCAGTAGCGAAAAACCGGCCGTTTGCGCAAATTTTTTGCCGATCAGGAAATCGCGGTTGCCGCTGATCAGACCGATTTGCACGCCGGCATCGCTGACTGCGCGAATGGCGTCGGCAATTGACCGGTTCCACGGCGTTGCCAGATCATCGTCACCCGCCCAGGACTCGAACATATCGCCCAGCAGAAACAGGTGCTGCGCCTGCCTGGCCGGCTGGCGCAGGAAATCGCGAAACGCCTGTTCCGTTTTCGGGTTGGACGGATGCAGATGCAAGTCGGAAACGAATAGCGCAACCGGTGCCGGTTGCGCCTGTGGGGCTATTGCTGCCATGACCATGAA
>JAYFNP010000026.1:0-6350 GCA_034933385.1 Burkholderiaceae bacterium
CAGATAAGTGTTGCGCAACACATTGCGCGCGGAAGCATCCATCGCGACGTTGACAGTGGTGGCTTCTGCAGCGCTGGCGCGCCAGGCATGATAACGATTGTCCATTCGTGAATTCCTTTTAATAAGTCAGATTGCAACCCGGCGCAGCACCGGCACATTGATTGGCTGGATTTCCTTGGCCCGCTCGAGCGCGCGCTCGACCACATACGATGCGCGCTGCGCTGCGCGGCCGATCGCGCTGGTGAGGCTGGAACTCACTTCGCTGACAATCACGTTCGGCATGCCTGGCACTTTCAGGTGGATCTGGCAACGCTTGTCCTTGCCACCCTTTTGGGGACCGTTCAAATCGGTAATGCGCACCGTAATGAAATGGATGCTGTCCTGCGCCCAATCCAGCGCCGAATCGACGGTCTCGCTGATATATTCGCGCAATGACTGGCTGGCATCAATGCCTTTGGCGATGATGGTTGGTGTCATATCAAACTCCTGTGAACTGCTGTTGCGTTGACGGGTTACATAGTAGCCAGTTTACCTTCCATGAAAAAGCGAAGATAATTGCATGATTACTTCAAAAAAATTGAACAATGAAAAATAGTAGCATCAATTTCCGACATCTGTATTACTTCTGGGTGGTCGCCAAGGAAGGCGGCGTGACCGCAGCCGCGAAGCGTCTCGGCGTCGCGGTGCAAACGATCAGCATGCAGCTCGCTTCGCTCGAACAGTCGCTCGGCAAGTCGCTCTTGGCACCGCAAGGACGGCGGCTGGCGCTGACCGAAGCCGGCCAGATGGCACTCGGCTATGCCGACCAGATTTTCCGCTGGGCGAACAGATGCAGGAAGCGCTGGCCGATACCGATCTGGGCAACAGCATGCGGCTGAACGTCGGCATTTCCGATTCGCTGCCGAAACTGACTGCTTACCGGCTGCTGGAACCGGCACTGCACCTGAACCAGCGGGTACGGTTGTCTTGCCATGACGGCAAGTTCGAATCGCTGCTGGCCGATCTGGCGCTGCACAAGTTCGATGTGGTGCTGACCGACCGTCCGGTCAGTGCGGGCAACCTGCGGGTGTTCAGCCATCCGCTGGGCGATTGCCAGATCATGCTGTTCGGCGTGCCGGCACTGGCCGAGCGCTACCTGCCGGAATTCCCCGCCAGCCTGAACGGCGCACCGCTGTTGCTGCCGACGCGCAACAATGCACTGCGTGGCCGGCTCGACCAGTGGTTCGAACTGCAAGGCTTGCGGCCGGATGTGGTCGGCGAATTCGAAGACAGCGCGCTGTTGAAAACCTTCGGCCGCAACGGCCTCGGCCTGTTCCCGGCGCCGTCCGCACTCGCGGCCGACATCGGGGAACAGTTCAACTCGGTGCCGGTTGGCGAAATCAGCCAGGTGCGCGAACAATTTTTCGCGATTTCGACCGAGCTGAAGATCCGCCACCCGGCCGTCGAAGCGATTTTATCGTCCGGGGCGGACAACCCCGGGAAAGCGACCTGACGGCCAACCGCCCAACACCCGCCCGCTAACTCGACCGTTACGACTGAGGCCGGCGTCAGCCTACCAGAAATACAGCACCCCACCGTTGCCGACGCAAGCGGTCGGATAAGCAGGGTAGCGCGCGCCATCGATGCAGATCACCCATTGATGGAACGGCTGGTAATAGCGATAGTAATGACGGCCGTTGTACCAATAGTAGCGATCCGGCGGAAAACGGTCGTTGTGCCTGCCAGAATAGCCGTAACGGTCAGGCGGATGAGGACTGTAGGCACTGCTGCGATAGGCGCCGCGCTGCACGCCTGCGGTGCGGCGTGGCGCAGTGGCACGCGGTGCGCCGCTGCGGCTGGCTCCGGCCTTGCCGGCCGCCGGGCCGCGCGTGGATTGCCCGCCGGTATGCTGGGCGAGCGCCAGCGTGCTGAAACAGAAAAGAACCGCCGCTGCGAGAAATAGCTTTTTCATATGCACCTCGTCATGTCTTTGATCGGCGCCGGTTTGGACAAACCGTCGAAACGGCCGTGCCACACGCACAGCCTGATTCAGGCTAATCCGATCTGCGTCAGGCGTTCATGATTTACTGCAAGGAATACGTCTTTATCGCCGCCGCCAGGCTGCGTTCACCGCAACAATGCGGTTCCGGGCTCCAGACAAGCCTAAAAATATACTGGGTCATGTATTTTTAAACTGCCGCGAAACATCTGGCCAGGACACGGTATTTATGCCGATACTCCAGCAATAACCACTCAAATTCGGTTAGCGAGCGCGACGAATTGCGCCAATGGCACGGTTTCCGGCCGCGCCTGCGGATTCACGCCGGCATCGATCAAGTCGTTTTCGGCAAACAGGCTGGCCAGGCAATTTCTGAGCACTTTGCGCCGCTGCGAAAACGCGGTAGTCACCACCTGTTCCAGTTTGGCGCCGTCGCACGCCAGCGGCTGTTCGAGCGGGATCATGCGCACGATTGCCGATTCGACTTTCGGCGGCGGCTCGAACGCGCTCGGCGGCACCACCAGCAGCAAGCCCATCCGGTAACGCCATTGCAGCATCACCGACAGCCGGCCATACGCCTTGCCACCCGGCTCGGCCACCATCCGCTCGACCACTTCCTTTTGCAGCATGAAATGCTGGTCTTGCACTTGCGGCGCGAATTGCGCCAGATGAAACAGCAACGGTGTCGAAATGTTGTACGGCAGGTTGCCAACGATGCGCAATTTCTGGCCTGCCGCACGCGGCAGTTGCGCAAAGTCGAATTGCAGCGCATCACCTTGATGGATGGTCAATTGCGCGGGGTTGAAGGTCTTTTGCAGGCGCACGACCAGATCGCGATCAAGTTCGACCACGTGCAAATGCTGAAGCGTCTCCAACAGCAGCCGGGTCATCGCACCCAGCCCCGGACCGATTTCGACCATCGTATCGTCGGTCTGCGGCGCAATCACGCCGATGATGTCGTCCAGCACCGTCTGGTCGGTCAGGAAATTCTGGCCGAAGCGCTTGCGCGGAATGTGTTTCATGAAACCCTTTGGGAAAGCGTGGCCATGCTAGCCGCTAGCCGCACCGCTGCCAGCATGCTGCCACGCTCCGCATGGCCGACGCCTTGCGCGGCGATATCGAGCGCGGTGCCGTGATCGACCGAGGTGCGGATAATCGGCAAACCGAGCGTGACGTTGACGCCATGCCCGAAGCTGACGTATTTCAGCACCGGCAAGCCCTGATCGTGATACATCGCCAGTACGCAATCGGCCTGCTGCAGCAAACGCGGCTGGAACAGCGTATCTGCCGGGAACGGGCCGCGCGCGTCGATGCCGCGCCGTTGCGCCGCTTCGATCGCCGGCGCGATCACATCGATTTCTTCGTGGCCGAGATAACCACCTTCACCGGCATGCGGGTTCAACCCGGTAACCAGGATGCGCGGCTGTTCAATGCCGAAACGGCTGCGCAAATCGCGCTGCACGATATCGAGCGTGTTCGACAGGCTGTCGAAAGTAATCGCCGCCGACACGTCTTTCAGCGGCAGATGGGTGGTCGCCAGCGCGACGCGTAGCGGCGATGGACCCGCCGCATCCATCAGCATCATCACCACTTGCGGCGTATGCGTTTTCTCGGCGAGATATTCGGTGTGTCCGGTGAATGCGACGCCTGCATCGTTGATCGTGCTCTTTTGCAGCGGCGCGGTCACGATCGCGTCGAACCAGCCGCCAGTCGCACCCTCGATCGCCACATCCAGCGTATCGAGCACCGCGCGACCGTTACGCGCATCAAGCTGCCCGGCCACCGCCGGCACCGCCAGCGGACAATCAACCACCGGCAGCAAGCCATCGGCCGCATCCGGCACGCCGCCAAACAGCAAATGCGGCTGCGGAATGAAGCGCAAGCGGATGTCCGGATCGATCTGCGGCGCAAGCCGGGAAAGCAGCTGAAAGTCGCCGATCAACAGCGGCCGGATCTCGTCGCGCAACGCCCAGGCGGCGGCCAGCGACAGTTCCGGCCCGATACCGGCCGGCTCACCGATGGTGATCGCGATCGCCGGTTTCATCAGGTCTATTTTTCGTCCAGCCGGTACTCGACATACGCGCCGTCACGCAATTCACGCAGCCAGTACTGGGTCGCTTCCTCGATCTTGCGTTCGCGGATCGCCTGGCGCACGGCCATCTTCAGCCGCTCCTGCGAAGCTTCATCCATCTTGCGCTCCACGACTTCAATCAGGTGGAAACCGAATGGCGATTCGATTGGCTCGCTGATCTGGCCGGGCTTTAACGCATTCATCGCGCGCTCGAATTCCGGCACCGTGTCGCCCGGGTAAATCCAGCCGAGATCGCCGCCCTTGCTGGCTGACAAATCGTTCGAGAAGGTCTTGGCCAGATCTTCGAATTTGTCGGATTTGTTTTCGATGCGCCGCTTCAAATCCGACAGCTTGCGCTTCGCCTCGTCGGCGCTGACCAGCTGGTTGACCTTGATCAGGATATGCCGCGCATGGGTCTGCTGCACTGGCGGCACGACCGGCGTGTCGGTCTGGCCGGCATTGCGCTTGCCAATCACCTTAAGGATATGGAAACCGTTCGGGCTTTTGACGATGGCCGACACGTCGCCGGTATTCAGTCCGGCCACCGCATCGACAAAAATCTGCGGCAACCGATCCTTGTTGCGCCAGCCAAGTTCGCCGCCTTTCAGCGCTTCGCTGCCATCGGAATGGCTGATCGCCAATTGCGCGAAGTTTTTTCCGGCACGCAATTGCTGCATCAAGTCTTCAGCGCGTTTTTGCCGCTGCGCAATCTGCTCGGCCGAGGCATTTTCCGGAATGCGCACCAAAATGTGGCCGAGGTTGAATTCCTGCTGCCCCTGCGATGTACCCGCCGCCGCCAGGTAATTTTCGACTTCCGAATCGGCTACCTGCACCTTGTTGTCGACATCCCGTTCACGCAAACGCTGGGTCATGATTTCCCGCCGAATCTCTTCACGGAAACGGGCAAATGGCGTGCCGTCACGCTCAATCTTGGCGCGCATTTCCGGCACCGACACCTTGTTTTGCGCTGCGATGCGCGACAACGCACGATCGACCATGGCATCGCTCACGCTGATGCCGGCATCCTTGGCTTGCTGCATCTGCACCCGCTCGACAATCATGCGCTCGAGCACCTGATGTTGCAGCACATCGCGTGGCGGCACCGCACTGCCCTGCCGACGAATGTTTTTCTCGACCTGCGCAGTCCGTTCGTTCAGTTCGGAACGGGTGATGATCTCGCTGTTGACCACAACGACAATCGAATCAATCAGCTGCGGTGCGGCCGGTCTGGCAGCAGGCGTTTTCGACTTGCCGTTTTGTGCGGCGGCGACCGGCATGGTGCCGAGTCCGATGGTGAGTCCCAGCAGCAACGCTGCCACCCGGGTGCGGCGGTTGATGAAGTTGAAGTTAAACATGGTTCTGGGCCGTTCAGGTTGTAAAGGTTAGTTGGCGGTGGTTCCGTCCGGCCGCAGCGGCTGGTATCCGGGGATACTGCCCCTGAGCACTTGCATCGGGCTGGAACCCACTCGCGAAAGTCCATTCAACTGCAGTTGCGCGAAGAACGAGGTATTGGCCTCTTGCGTCGAGGTCGCCAAGCGGCGGCTCACCAGCCGGAAAATCCAGCAGCCAGCGTCGTATTCGAACCCGGCCAGCCCTTCGACCACCCGGCTTTCCGGCAGCGAATAACTGACGCGTCCGACGCCATACCAGCGATCTTGCAACGGCCATTGGGCCGAAATGTTGATCTGGTCGAGCTGATTGTCGCGCAGGTAACGATATTCGGCATTCAGCACATGCTTCGGCGCCGGTTGCCATTGCAAGGTGAAATTGGCGCTGTAGAACTTGCGTTCGCTTTCGCTGTACTGCAACGCGGTATCGATGCCAATCGTCTTCGACAGCCGTCCCGCAGCCGCCAGCAACAGATCGGAGCGGCTGCTATTCGACGTGCTGTCGGCGGTTGTGCCTTCGAGCAGCACACGCTGATCCCGGAAATAGAAACGCTGGCCGATGGCCAGCCGCAGGCGCTCGGCGCCGCTGGCTTCTAGGTAACGCGAAATCAGCGCCGCGGTCAGCTGGTTGGCATCGCTGACACGATCCGAGCCGACATAACGGTTTTCGCTGAAAATCTGGGTGAAACCGAAACTGGCAGGAGCGGTATCGAAAATCGGAATTTTGCTCTGATCGCGGTACGGCGTATATACGTAGAACAACCGCGGCTCAAGCGTCTGGGTGGCCGCGTTGCCGAACAGCGTGGTGTCGCGTTCGAAAATCAGGCCGCTGTCGAGCGAGAACGTCGGCACCGTCATGCTCATCGAATTGTCGCCGGTGGTGGTCGAAGAATCGAGCCGGTACTGCGCCATC
>JAYFNP010000027.1:0-4716 GCA_034933385.1 Burkholderiaceae bacterium
GAACGGGATGCCGAGGTAGATGAACACGCTTTCCGCGATCTGACCGATGGTGATGTCGACCGCTGTGCCGGATAATCCGAACAGCGGTGGCAGCACGGCAATGAACAGCCACGCATACAGGCTGAAGAAAATCACCTGAAACACGCTGTTGAATGCAACCAGCCCGGCGGCGTATTCAGTGTCGCCCTGCGCCAGCTCGTTCCAGACGATGACCATTGCGATGCAGCGCGCCAGCCCGATCATGATCAGACCGACCATGTATTCCGGCTTGTCCGGCAGGAAAACAATCGCGATGAAAAACATCAGCAGCGGGCCGACGATCCAGTTCTGCACCAGCGAGAGCAGCAGCACGCGCAGGTTGCGGAACACGTCCGGCATTTCCTCGTAACGTACCTTGGCGAACGGCGGATACATCATCAGCATCAGGCCGATCGCGATCGGAATGTTGGTGGCGCCGATGGTGAAACGATTGACGTAATCCTTTGCTCCTGGAACGGCCCAGCCGAGCAAAACGCCGGCCGCCATGGCGGCGAAAATCCATAGCGTCAGGTGACGGTCGAGAAACGACAAACCTTGGCTGAGGCTGTGTTTCGACAGTGCGCCGGGGCAGGGAATGTCACGCTTCATGGTCGTTTTCGTTCCATCTGTGGCGGGTTGGCCGGCCTCCTGATGAGTATGAATGCTGTAATTTCATTCCGTTTTGAGTACATTCAGCGGTAGCACGGTTTCCGAACACGGTGATGCGGCGCGTAGATTGGCACATTGCTGCGGATCGTTGGCGCAGCATTCCTCGGTCAGATACGCGATCAGTTCCAGCATCAGCGGAATATTCGCGCGGTAGCGCTGGAAGCGACCTTCCTGCTCGACTGTCAGCAGGCCGGAATGCGTCATCCCTTTCAGGTGGAACGACAGATTGTTCGGCGGCAGGCCGAGTTCGGTAGAAATCTGGCCGGCGACCAAGCCTTCGGTGCCGTACTTGATCAGCAGACGGTAAATGTCGAGCCGGATGCCGGAAGACAGCGATTCAAACAATTGGGTGGCGCTTGATTTTTCCATGTGTCGATTATACAAGAACTATTGAAATGTTGTGTCAGCAGGTAAATATTCCGGGGTATATCTGGAAATATCTTGCTTCGGCCAGGTAAAACGCGGCGATTAAAAAATACAGCCCTCAGTATATTTTGACGCTGGAATGGCCCGCCAGGTCGGTTAATTCACCGCACGCAAGATTGCCGTCAGCAGTTGCCAGGATTTCGCTACCGTTTCGATCTCGACCGATTCGCCCGGCGCGTGCGGATTGTGGATGGTCGGACCGAACGAAATGATGTCGACATCCGGGTACTTGGCGCCGATGATGCCGCATTCCAACCCGGCATGGATTACTTGCGTGCCGGCTTGCGCGCCGAACTCCTGCCGATAGACTTTCTGGCACAACGCCAGCAGCGGCGATTCCGGGTTCGGCTGCCAGCCGGGGTAATAACCGTCCTTCGTTGTCTGAGTGCCGGACAGCGCAAACAGGCTGACGATTTCGTCGGCCAGCGCATCGCAGGCGCTATCGACCGTCGAGCGCGGCATGAAGCTGCATGTGCCCGCAGCCGGTTGCAAATCGACCGTGCCGAGGTTGATCGAGGTTTCGACATTGCCCGGCATGCTGACGCTCATCCGCTTGATGCCATGCGGCGCGGCTTGCAGCGTATGCAACCAGATCTGCTGGTCGGCGACCGACATGACGCTTTCGGTGTGGGCAGGTGAGGCGGCAATGCGGATTGCTTCATCCACGCCGCGCAACTCGCTGCGCAGCAGGTTTTGCCATTGCGTCAGCGCCTCGCTCAGGGCTGGCAAATTTTCCGGCCGGATGGCGACGATGGCGCTGGCTTCGCGCGGCAATGCATTGCGCGCACTGCCGCCGGTGAAACTGGCGAGACGCAACGGGAACCGCGCTTGCAGCGCAGACAAGATGCGCGTCATCAGCTTGATCGCATTGCCGCGTCCTTCGTGAATGTTGATGCCGGAATGGCCGCCGCGCAAGCCGGTGACGTCAATCCGCATGGTTTGCCAGCCGGTCGGCAATGCTTCAGCCGTAGCGCTGCGGCTGGCGTTGACATAAGTGCCGCCGGCGCAGCCGAGATAAAAATCGCCCCAGCTTTCGGTGTCCAGATTCAGCAGGTATTTTCCCTGCAAAATGCCGCTCACCAAGCCATGCGCGCCACCCATGCCTTCTTCTTCATCGACTGTCAGCAAGGCTTCGAGCGGGCCGTGAGTCAGCGTCGCATCTTCCAGCGCCGCCAGAATCAGCGCGACGCCGATACCGTCGTCGGCGCCCAGCGTCGTGTCCTCGGCCAGCAGCAACCCGTCACGTTGTACCGGCTTGATCGGATCGCGCGAAAAATCATGGGTCGTGGCGTCATTTTTCTGGCACACCATGTCCAGATGCGCCTGCAAAATGACCCCCGGCGCCTGCTCATAGCCGGCGCTGGCCGGCTTGCGGATGATCAGGTTGCCCGCATGGTCGACCAGAGTGGTCAAGCCGATACCGTTGGCCCACTGTTGCAGGTGATCGCGTATTTGTTGTTCCTGTCCGGACTGGCGCGGGATGCGGCACAGCGTCGCGAAATGCCGCCAGACGGAAGCCGGTTCAAGTCCGAAGAATGGGGAATCGGGGGAAAGGGCAATATTTGACATGGGGGACCGTTGACATCAATGAGTGTTCGGGAAAACGATACCGAGGAAGGTACGCCACGCATGATACACCCCGGCGAGCGCGCGCCGGCATCCACGATGCGCACTCGTCCGGCTGTTGCCGGCGTCGAAGGAGGCATGGTAGAAATCGGGTTATAGGCCGATTCCGTCCAATCAGGAAGCCAGCCCCATGCGAGCACGGCACGTGCCGCAAGCAGGTGTTATGAGGTAAAGAAATGCGGTCGGCTGGCTAATATTCAATCACAACCGGTACCCTGTCTGCGGCCTTTGCCGCCGCAGCAATGGCCACGTCCATGACCGTTTGCGTGCGAATGGGAACCGTCTCCGTGCCTATCGCCGTTACAACTGCATTCGTGTCCGGGCTCATGGTTATGGGCGTGCCCATGTCCCTGGCCACAGCACCGAGGCGCGTCGGCAGCGTTTTCCTCTGGGGCTTGAGGCTGGTTTTCAATCGAGGAAGGGGTCGTTTTCATAGAGTCGTCCTTGTCTGATGGTTCGATTTGCGGGTTTTTGATGATCTGTTGAGCGAGATGGATACTGTCGTCGGCATCGCTGATGCGTAGCGCTTTCCCACCCAGCAGCGCGGTCGCGATTTTTTTGTGCGCACTGGCAATGATGTTGCCAAAGGTGGGGCGGGAGACGCCCATTTTCAAGGCTGCCTCTGCGTGGTACAGGTTTTCGATATCGGCCAGACGGATTGCTTCTACTTCATCCATGTCCAGAACAATTTCTTCCAGTTGCCGGATCGGGATTCCTTGCGGCTTGAAGTAGGTCGCATGAATCTCGCAGGCAACAAGCCGGTGTTTTCGTGGGCGCGCCATCAATCTTCCTTCTGATGAACGCCAGCACAATGCTGTGACATTGCCTCAGGGCGGCAAAGGCCTCGATGGATAACACTCAAACCATTGCATCGCCAATCTCTCAGCGCCTTGTCGAGGCTGCGTGCATCGCTCATGAACACATCAATTTTGTTTCGGCGCAAGGTCGAGAACGCGCGCAAGCCGATACTGCGACAAATTACCGCGTCAAAGGCTGGTTGCGGCAATGCCGGCAAATAGCAATGACATGGTCCGCGGCACAACGCCGCAGCACAGTCGTGGGGCACGATAGTATGGTGTTGCGTATCGACGATGACGAATCGCCGCGACTCGCCAAAGTGACTGGACAGCATTAAGTCATCAGCATTGTGCTGAATGGAAAAACAAATACGCATCGTCCTGATTTCAGCTTCAACATAAATAACCTGAACAGTGTATCATAATTAGCATATGTCAAAAACATGTGCGGAAAGATACTTCAGCGCTACCAAACTGAAAAGGGGAATTGCATGAATAAGCTGGCATTGCATACCGAACAAGCGCCGCAGCCGGTTGGCGTCTATTCGCAGGCGATCCGAGCAGGCAACACCGTGTATTTGTCTGGGCAACTCGGCATCAATCCAACTGGCAGTGAACTGCAACCGGATTTTGCGATACAAGCACGCCAGATGTTTTGCAACTTGCGTGCAGTTTGTCAGGCCGCCGGTGGAGATTTAAGCAACATCGTCAGACTGGGTGTGTATTTGACTGATATGGCCGATTTCCCTACGCTGAATCAGATCATGAGCGAATACTTTACAGCACCTTACCCGGCACGCTCTGTGGTGCAAGTCGTCGCCTTACCAAAAGCAGGTGTGGTTGAAGCAGACGCAATAATGGTGATATGAATTTCCGCTGTTCTCTGAAAACAGTCAGTTACCAAACAACGTTATGCCGTCGCCAAACTGGGCGCATAAAATAAAGTTATACAGTAGATTAAACAATGTTGTATAGTAGCGCAACTATTATTTACGCCGCTATGCCATGCCTCGCTACCGTGGTCCAGAAAGTCATACCGTTCGAGAGCGCTGGATTTCCCAAGGGAAAGGTTCTGGTTTTGGAGAAAATTATCAACCTTGGCTCAAGGTCGGTGACTTTCCTAATCGCACAAACTCATACCGAATAAAGTCTCTTATTACGGGACGCACGCATCATTATT
>JAYFNP010000028.1:0-3439 GCA_034933385.1 Burkholderiaceae bacterium
TGATTCGTTGTCATGATATTTTTGCCCGACCCATGCCTCAGTCTTTTCATCGGAGTCGCTGTAAGGTTCCATCTGGGCAACATTGCGTAATCCCATAACCCGTGATACCAGCAGGCCACAATTGATGCCGAGCACCGGCGCGAACGTGATGATCCGGCTGGCGCTGTCGGCAAGTGTCGGCGCGAGCCCTTGATAGCTGGCCCAATCAATGACGCCAACCAGATTGCCGCGGATATTGATCAGGCCGAGATACCAGTTTTTTGTCAGGGGAACCTTGGTGATAGCAGTGACCGGTACGATTTCTCCAATTTCCTGCAAGTTCAATAACCACTTGGTTTGGCCGGCGACAAAGCCCAGCCGGTTGTCGTGAGCCTCGGTCTGTTCGCGGGCAGCCTGCATTCGCTCCACCAATTCACTCTGGAACTGGCGCAAACGCTTGCGTCGCTCGATCCGAATGTTGGATTCGGGCGTGTTATCCAGACTGGATTCGGCGGGCGAGGACGTCATGGGCGGTCGTTATCCAAGTGCGGAGATTTTTTCCAGCAGAGCATCCGGGTCGATTGGTTTCACGAGGTAGTCGTGCGCTCCTTGACGCAGCCCCCAGATGCGGTCGGTTTCCTGATCCTTGCTGGTACAGATGAATACGGTGACATTTTCCATTGCCGGATCGCGAACAATGGTACGTGTGATCTGAAAGCCATTTTTTCCGGGCATCACGACATCCATCAAAATCAGGTCCGGTTTGTCCGCTTTGATTTTATCCAGCGCTTCTTCGCCATTTTCGGCAGTGGAAACGGTAAAACCTTTTTTGACCAGAAGGTCGGTCAAAAAATAGCGTTCGGTCGGAGAATCGTCGACGATGAGGATTTTTTTGACAGGCATGTTTTCGTCCTTGGTTCAGTAAATTTAGCTCGACATTGCTTGCGGAACGTGATCATGGACGACCTTGAGCAGGTCATCCTTTGAAAAGGGTTTTGTCAGGTAGTGGTCAGAACCGACCATCGCGCCACGCGCGCGATCAAATAGGCCATCTTTTGACGACAGCATGATGACCGGTGTGGTATGGAACCGGGCGCTTTTCTTGATTAGCGCACAAGTTTGGTAGCCATCCAGCCGAGGCATCAGAATGTCGCAAAAAATTAGCGAAGGGTTGTAGTCATTAATTTTGGATAGTGCGTCGAATCCGTTATCGGCAAGGATGACCTCATAGCCGGACGGACGCAAAAAGAGTTCCGCGGTTCGGCGGATTGTGCTGCTGTCATCAATCACCATAATTTTCAGATTGGCCATTTTTCCACGCTGTTTACACTGCCATCCTTACACCGCTATCAGACGCATCCCGGGGATTTTCCCAGAATACTACATAATTGCCTTTTTGCAATAATAACAAGTGATTTTGTCTCAAAAACGACATTTTGGCGCGCAAAATGTTGTTGATATGATGCGGCCTTGTGTGCGTTGACTGGCGGTATTTGACGGTCGGCGCGATTTGACGTTGTGTTCAGGCGCAATCCTTGGTCGGATATGGCGCCTGCGGTCAGGTGCGTTTACGATGGTTGGGGTTGAATTTTACGATTCGCAGGAAGGGGTGACGGGCTTTCGAGTAACTGGCTGCTGGTCGGCGCCGTGACTTCCCCAGATGTCCCGTCTATTCAACCTATTTCAGCCAGCCGCGATAACGGAAATACCAGAACGGTGCGACGGCGCTGGCGAGCATCAGCGCGAGTGCGAACGGGTAACCGTAGGTCCATTCCAGTTCCGGGAACCAGCTCTTGAAGTTCATGCCGTAGATGCTGGCGATCAACGTCGGTGGCAGGAACACGACGCTGGCGACCGAAAAAATCTTGATAATCTTGTTCTGGTTGATGTTGATGAAACCGACAGTCGCGTCCATCAGGAAGTTGATTTTGTCGAACAGGAACGAAGTATGGTTGTCCAGCGACTCGATATCGCGCAGGATTTGCCGTGCCTCCTCGAACTGTTCGGCGTCCAGCAGGCGGGTGCGCATCAGGAAGCTGACTGCGCGACGGGTATCCATCATGTTGCGTCGGACGCGGCCATTCAAGTCTTCTTCCTGTGCGATTAGATTCAGCGTGGTGGCGGCATCCTGGTCGGTGAACTCCTTCTGCAACACGCGTCCGCTGACATCTTCGAGCGTCAGATAAATGCCTTCGAGCGCATCAGCGGAATATTCGGCATCGGTGGCGTACAGGTCGAGCAGGACATCCTTGTAATCGGTGATGTGGCCGGGACGCGAACGGGCGCGCAACCGTACCAGCCGGAATACTGGCAGATCTTCATTGTGTACCGAAAATAGCTTGCCTCTGGCCAGGATGAAGGCGACCGTGATGGTGCGCGACGGACCTTCTTCTTCGTCGTCCAGCAGAAAGTCGGTGCGCAGGTGCAGGTCGCCGTTTTCCGCTTCGTAATAGCGTGCCGATGCCTCGATGTCCTTGACCTCATCCTCGTCGGGCAACGTCACACCATAGATGCTTTTGACCCAGCCGCGCTCTTCGTCGGTCGGGTCGGTCAGATCGATCCAGACCGGATCGACGTTCACCAGATCGGCCCGCGTTTCAATCGGTGCCTGATTCAGTCGGCCGTTTTGCAGTACGAATACGTTAATCATCGGGGCTCCCAGCCGGGTGGGGTGCTGTCATTCAGGTCAAAACGGACGCTTATGGCACTTATGAAAACCGGCAACAGCGTCCGCGGCTTTATGTTTGGCTTTCCAGTATGGATTGCCGCGATCCGGGACGATTGCAAAAAAGTGCGTCTGCTTAAAACTCGCGCAAGTGTACTTCCATCAGTGTTTGCCGGCAAGTACTGGTGAAGACTCGGACGTCAGACGTGCTGCAATCGGGGGCGCATGGTAAACCGATCACCGGTCAAGGCAGTTCGGCCGCCCCCATGCGCCGCAGGATGATGTTCGTGCGTTGCGCCAGATAGGCTGAGCCGCGGTGCTTGTCGTAGTAGCGCGGGCGCGGCAGCATTACCGCCAGCCGGGCTGCCTGTACGGCGTTTAGGTTGGCCGCGGAGGTCTTGAAGTGATGCCGTGCCGCCGCTTCGGCACCGAACACGCCAACGCCGAATTCGACCACATTCAGGTAAATCTCGAAGATCCGCTCTTTGTCCATCAGGAATTCGAGCATATAGGTGATGACCAATTCCTGTCCCTTGCGGATATAGCTGCGCGAACCGGACAGAAACAGGTTTTTCGCCAGTTGTTGCGTGATGGTCGAGCCGCCAGATACGACCTTGCGTTTTTTGGCGTTTTTTTCATATGCCTTCATCAGCGCATCCCAGTCGACGCCTTCATGCTCGGAAAAATTGGAATCTTCGGATGCGATCACGGCGCGCTTGAGGTTGGCCGAAATGCGTTCATACGGTACCCATTGCTGCTTCAGCTTGGCGTTTGGATTTTTTTTCTGCAATTCAG
>JAYFNP010000029.1:0-5537 GCA_034933385.1 Burkholderiaceae bacterium
GATGTCTGGAGGATCGGGAAGCGGAGATTCTTCAAGTGTCATTCAAGGTGGCGGGCCAGGTATTACAAACATGACCAGCCCTGGGAAAAAGCCTGGGGAAACTGACCAGCAGAAAATTGATCTGAAGAAATCCCAAGCTGAACTTGAGCGTCAGGAAGGATTGCGACTGGGTGAATTGAAAGCGCGACTTGAGGCTGCGATTGAAGCAAACAAGACGCTTCGGCAGTTCAGAAAGCAGTTGCTGATCGACATTACCACTGAAGGCTTGCGGATTCAGATTGTGGATGAACAGAACCGGCCGATGTTCGCAATGTCGAAAGCACAATTGCAGCCTTATACAAAAGAAATACTGCGCGAAATTGGTCGGGTCTTGAATGATGTGCCCAATAAAATCAGTCTTTCCGGTCATACTGATGCGACACCTTATGCCAGTGGCGAAAGGAGTTACAGCAACTGGGAGCTTTCTGCTGATCGTGCGAATGCATCTCGACGTGAATTGATTGCCGGTGGAATGGAAGATACCAAAATTTTGCGCGTTGTCGGACTGTCTTCTGCAGTTCTGATGGACAGGGACAATCCGTTTAGTCCGATAAATCGACGTATCAGCATCATTGTGATGAATAAAAAGGCTGAGGAATCGGTGTCCAAGGATGGTGGGACGATCAATGTTTCGCAAAATATGGACGTTAAGGCGGAGTTGAATGAAGGAAAGTAATGATATGACTTCCGGCCATTCCGTTGGCGTGATTAGGGGCATGCGGCATGTCAGATAATCGTTTGATTGGGAATCAACTCAAAATCATGCTGTCAGGTTTATCGAAGCATGGGGTGCAGCATATTTCAGAAATGGAAAATGATTTGCTTCAGACCAACGTGCTGCTTGAAGAGGCGATCGGGAAACTTGTCGCGAGTTTTATGGCCATTCATGGCGCGCTTAGTGTCCAACGGGAGTTGATCGAAGGACTTGCATCAGGGCGGGTACCCAATCCGGAAACTGTCGCCGGAATAGTGACGATTTCTGAAGATGTTGAGCGACATATCACTGATGCCATCACCAGCATGCAAGTCCAGGATATGACACGACAATTGGTTGAACGGACATTAAAACGTGTCGCTGGATTAAGAGGGATTATGGCCTCTCTTGGTTCCTGCGGCGTAGGCTTGCCTAGCAATCCGGGGGTGGGGGAGATAGTTGCCGTATTGAGGAGCATCAACAAACAACTCGCTTTGCAGAATGATGAACTCAACCAGATGCTATGGAAAACTGTGCGGCAAAAGCATATGGATAGCGGTGACATAGAATTGTTCTGACTGTTAGGCGACAAAATGCTTATTAACTGGATTAGAAAATCCATAAAAGAAATATCAGGAGTAAAGATGGTCAAGAAAATACTGGCAGTAGACGATTCGGGCTCATTGCGGCAGATGGTTGTGCTTAGCCTGAACGCCGCGGGCTACCAGGTGGTTGAGGCGGTGGATGGGCATGACGGGCTGGAGAAAGCCAAGAATACGAAATTTGATTTGGTGCTGACAGATCAGAATATGCCACGTATGGATGGCCTGGCATTGATTCGTGCGCTTCGCTCCCTGCCGAATTACCAGAATGTGCCGATCCTGATGTTGACGACAGAGGCGGGCCCGGAGATGAAAGCCAGGGGGCGTTCGGCCGGTGCCAATGGCTGGCTGGTCAAGCCATTCGATCCGAACCGTTTGGTTGAAGTGGTGAAAAAAGTGATCGGTTGATCGCTCGAAATCAGTATGTCGGAATATCGAAGCAGTTAACTTGCAAAGGAAGTCAAAATGGACATCGATATGAGTCAGTTCTATCAGGTGTTTTTCGATGAAACTGAAGAACTGCTGGCGGAAAAGGAGCGACTCCTGCTGGAGATTAATCTGGAAGATCCGGACATGGAGGATATCAATGCAATTTTCCGCTGCGCTCATTCGATCAAGGGGGGGGCTGCAACTTTCGGTTTGACGGATATGACAGAAGTAACTCACATCCTCGAATCGCTTCTCGACAAGATCCGCAAAAAAGAAATTGCCCTGACAGCCGAACATGTGGATGCATTTCTGGTGGCCAAGGATGTGCTGATGATGCTGAAAGATGGTCACCGCAATGGTAGTCCGGTTGATCAGGATGCGGTGGCAAGCGTGATGGCTCGATTGAAATTGCTATCGGATAAGGCTGAGCAGCAATCTTCAGCGGCCGCACCTGCCACTCCCGCAGCGATGGCAGTCCCCGCGCCAAAACAGGCACCAACACAGGCATCGACACAGCAGGCGGCGGGCGGGCGCAGCATTCGGATTGAACTGCCAGACGTACCCCAAAAAGATGTTGACGCGCTGGCCGTTGAAATGGAATTGTTGGGGACACTTGAACGCACGCGTCTGGAGAATGGTCATCAAGCGTTTATTCTGACGACGGCAGAAAGCATGGACGATATCCTAGCGATATGTTCGTTTGTGCTCGACCCCAAAGATCTGAAAATTTCCGAAGAGACCAGTTCTTCTGCCACAGACGTTCCATCCGTCTCGGCGCTGCCTGATGCATCAGACGATCACGCAGAAGGAAAGGGCTACGGTTTTTTTGATCAGGTTGGGCAAACAACGCAGGTTCCCGATGCCTCGCATGAAACGATAGCCACTGCAACCAGTTTGCCGTCTGTGGCAAATGGCACGAATAGTACAAGCCAGGGCACATCCGCACCCAAACCGCACGCTAAGCAGTCGCCAGAAAAAATGGTTTCCGGCCACGACTCTTCCTCTATTCGGGTTAGTGTGGAGAAAGTCGACCAGTTGATTAATCTGGTTGGTGAATTGGTGATAACACAGGCCATGATCGAACAGCGTAGCGGCATTCTTGACCCGATGTTGCATGAGCGTTTGCTGAGCAGTGTAAGCCAATTGAATCGCAATACCCGTGACTTGCAGGAAGCGGTCATGTCGATTCGCATGATGCCGATGGATTACGTATTTTCGCGTTTCCCGCGCATGGTGCGCGATTTGGCAGGGAAGCTTGGCAAGAAAATTGAATTCATTACCCACGGCGCGGCGACCGAGCTTGACAAGGGTTTGATCGAGCGGATTACTGATCCGTTGACGCATCTGGTGCGTAATAGTGTTGATCACGGAATCGAAACGCCGGACATTCGTGCCGCTGCGGGTAAAAGCGAGTCCGGTAAGCTGACTTTGTCGGCCGCGCACCAAGGCGGCAATATCGTCATCGAAGTTAGCGACGATGGCGGGGGGCTTAACCGAGAAAAGATTCTGGCCAAGGCGGCGCAGAATGGTTTGCCGGTATCAGACAACATGCCTGACAATGAGGTATGGCAACTTATCTTTGCTCCTGGATTTTCAACGGCAGAAAAGGTGACCGATGTTTCCGGCCGGGGAGTAGGAATGGATGTCGTCCGACGGAACATTACGGCAATGGGTGGGATTGTCGACATCCGTTCGGTTCAATCGAAAGGAACGACCATTTCGATATCGCTTCCGTTGACCTTGGCGATTCTGGATGGTATGTCAATCAAGGTCGGTGACGAAATCTACATTTTGCCGCTGGGGTATGTGATTGAATCGCTGAAACCGTTACGCAACGACGTTAAGGAAATCACCGGGCAAGGGCGGGTCGTCAAGGTCCGTGGCGAATACTTACCGCTGATACCACTGTATGAATTGTTCAATATTCAACCACGCTACACGGAGCCATCGGATGGGATGGTGGTCATTCTGGAAACGGATGGCAATAAGGCTGCATTGTTTATCGATGAAATGCTTGGTCAACAACAGGTTGTGGTTAAGAACCTCGAATCGAATTATCGTAAGGTTGCAGGTATTTCGGGAGCAACAATTCTTGGCGATGGAGGAGTAGCTTTGATTCTGGATGTGTCTGCCATAGTTCGCTCGAGTCGTTCGCAAAGTTTGGAAAAGGCGTTCGCTTAATCCGCCGTCCTGGGTTATGCGGTTATTTGGAGGCGATGTTTGCGTCTCTTGCCATGGGGCAATGAAATAGACGGGGATATACGGTAATCTGTTTCTCAAATGTTTTTAATCTGTTTCAGGTTTGCCTAAAGATTTGCAGCTGTTTGCCGATTAAATAATCAATAGACGCAATTTAGCGGTTAACGCTTAAGAATTTCTTTGAAGGGATTTGACATGCAGCAGGGAGCACAAACTCAATCTACCGGTTCGGTTTCCAGTACAGGGGGAGGAGGAGAGCCTGGCGCTCGGGAATTTCTTGCTTTTACGCTCGGTCGGGAAGAGTACGGTATCGATATCCTTAAAGTGCAAGAGATTCGCGGTTATGAAAGCGTTACGCGCATTGCCAATGCTCCTGAGTTTATCAAAGGGGTTGTCAATTTGCGTGGCACGATTGTGCCGATTGTAGATATGCGCATCAAGTTCAAGCTGGGCGAACCGGCTTATGACCAGTTTACGGTTGTGATTATTCTCAATATTGCTGGACGGGTTGTCGGGATGGTGGTTGACAGTGTTTCTGATGTGACGACCCTGTCGCCAGAGCAGATCAAGCCCGCGCCAGAAATGAGTACCGTGTTCAATTCCAATTATTTGATGGGGTTGGGGACGGTAGACGAGCGCATGCTCATTCTTGTTGATATTGACCAATTGATGTCCAGCCCTGAGATGGGGCTGATTGATGCGATGGCTGTGTAATTGTTTTTTTTGAAGACGATGATGCTGATATCAAACAACAAGAATTGAGGGTACATAAAATGAGGAACATGCGAATTGGGGCGCGACTGGCGATAGGCTTTGGCGTAGTCTTGATACTGATGTCGGCTATTACTGGAATTGGCGTGTGGCGCCTGCAGGAAGTCGGATCGGCGAGCGATTTCATGGTAAAAGAAGCGCTGATGAGAGAACGGCTTGCTCAAGATTGGTTGTCAGGAACCACCTCCAACGGAGTGCGCACGGTTGCCATGATGAAAAGCAACGATGCTGCTGATCAAAAATATTTTCAGCAGGCTATCAGCACAACCAGTAAGCATATTTCGGAAGTACAGAAGTCCATTGATGCGATGAAGAAGGAACCCGCCGAGCAGCAAATGTTCAATACGGTGGCGGAAAAACGCAAAATTTACACCGACATCTGTGGCGACATCATGAAAACCAAAGCTGCTGGCAAGGACGATGAAGCCAAGCAGATGGTTTTGGCCAAGATGATTCCAGCGTTGGATGCTTATGTCGACAGTGTCCATAAAGTGCTGGAATACCAGAAAGAACAAATCGACAAGTCGGCGGCGTCCATTGATGCCAATTACAAGGTCGGACGGATGCTGCTGATCGGCTTGGGTGTTGCTGCCGTTATCATAGGTTTGATCTTCTCGTCAACCTTGACTGCAGGCATTACCAAACCCTTGAGTGAAGCCGTAAAGGTTGCTCGAACGGTTGCGTCTGGCGATTTGACGGCGCGCATTGATGTTTCGTCGAAAGATGAGACCGGCCAGTTGTTGCAAGCGCTCAAGGAAATGAATGAAAGCCTGTTCAGGACGGTTTCGCAGGTTCGTCAGGGC
>JAYFNP010000030.1:0-18266 GCA_034933385.1 Burkholderiaceae bacterium
GAAATGGTGATGCCTGGTGACAACGTATCGATTACGGTGAAGTTGATCAGCCCGATTGCGATGGAAGAAGGATTGCGTTTTGCGATTCGCGAAGGTGGCCGTACCGTCGGCGCCGGCGTGGTAGCGAAAATTATTGAGTAAGGCTATCATTTGCTATTTGCGCTAGATGTGCCTGTCTGGCGCAAGTTCAATCGCGCGGAACCAGCATTCAAACTACAGGGGCGTAGCTCAATTGGCAGAGCGTCGGTCTCCAAAACCGAAGGTTGGGGGTTCGATGCCCTCCGCCCCTGCCACCGATAAATGTACCGGGCACTGAAAGTATCAGAATGTCTAATCAATCCGTCCAGACGGTCAGCACATCAAGCGACAAGCTTAAAATTGCATTGGCAATCGTTGCGGTTGTTGCTGGTGTGGTTGGCTTTTATTTTTTGTCTGACAAATCGACTATGGCGCGCGTGGGCGCGTTAGTCGCTGGTTTGGTGGTTGCGGTTGCTCTGGTTTGGTCTTCTTCGACTGGACGGGGCTTTATCGAGTTTTCCAAAGAGTCGGCTCGCGAGACGCGGAAGGTTGTTTGGCCGGAACGTAAGACTGCAATTCGTATAACGGGCGTTGTGTTTGCATTTGTACTCGTTATGGCTGCATTTTTGTGGGGGGCGGACAAGGTGCTTGAATTCTTGCTGTATAACGTGATTCTCGGGTGGAAAAAATAATGGGCGGCGATACGCGCGCGGATTTGCCTGAGGAACCGGTTGAGCGTCCTGTCGGTGAGGCGTCCGGCAATAAGCGTTGGTATGTGGTGCATGCTTATTCCGGGATGGAAAAAAGCGTTAGCCGAGCGCTGCAGGAGCGTATTGATCGTGCCGGGATGCAGGACAAGTTTGGCCAAATACTGGTGCCGACCGAAGAAGTCGTTGAGGTCAGGGGTGGGCAGAAATCGGTAACACAAAGGCGTTTTTTCCCCGGGTATATCCTGGTGGAAATGGAAATGACCGATGAAACTTGGCACCTTGTGAAGAATACCAACAAAGTAACGGGCTTTATTGGAGGAAAATCCAACAAGCCGACGCCGGTCCCCGCGCGGGAGATCGAAAAAATCATGCAGCAGATGCAAGATGGCGTCGACAAGCCGCGGCCTAAGGTGTTGTACGAAGTAGGCGAATTGGTGCGCATCAAGGATGGGCCCTTTTCCGATTTTAACGGTAATGTCGAAGAGGTTAACTATGAGAAATCCCGTGTTCGGGTTTCTGTTACCATTTTCGGCCGCGCGACCCCGGTAGAACTGGAATTTGGGCAGGTTGAAAAGGTTTAGTTGTAGAGCGCTAGTCTGGGGCGTCGTTATTAAAGACGGAAGCCAGCAGAGGAGCCGACAAAGTTTCGAAAGTGACGTGCGGCGCTATTACTCAATTAACGTAGGAAAGTAAAATGGCAAAGAAAATCACCGGTTTTATCAAGCTGCAGGTTGCAGCCGGTAAAGCTAATCCGTCTCCTCCGATTGGTCCGGCATTGGGCCAGCGCGGACTGAACATCATGGAATTCTGCAAGGCATTCAACGCTCAAACGCAAAATTTTGAGCCGGGTATGCCGATTCCCGTTGTAATTACTGCATTCGCAGACAAGTCTTTCACGTTCGTGATGAAGACGCCTCCAGCGACCTTCTTGATCAAGAAAGCTGCAGGAATCCAGAAGGGTTCTTCCAAACCGCACACCGACAAAGTGGGCAAGATCACTCGTACTCAAGCTGAAGAAATCGCGAAGGTTAAAATGCCGGATTTGACGGCTGCAGATATGGATGCGGCTGTGCGTACGATCGCTGGTTCAGCACGGTCAATCGGTATTACGGTGGAGGGCGCATAATGGCTAAATTATCCAAACGTGTAAAAGCGATTCAAGCCAAGGTTGACCCTGCGAAGGTTTATTCGTTCGATGGCGCACTGGCTATCGTCCGCGAGTGTGCCACGGCAAAATTTAACGAATCGATTGATGTTGCGGTTCAATTGGGCGTCGATCCTAAAAAATCAGACCAGGTCGTTCGCGGGTCGGTTGTCATGCCTGCAGGCACGGGTAAAACGGTTCGTGTTGCAGTTTTTGCTACCGGCGAAAAAGCTGAACAAGCCAAGGCTGCGGGTGCTGACATTGTCGGCATGGAAGATTTGGCGGAGCAGGTTAAAGCGGGCAACATGCCCTTTGATATCGTGATTGCTTCGCCAGACACGATGCGTGTTGTTGGCACGCTGGGTCAGATCCTTGGCCCTCGTGGGTTGATGCCGAACCCGAAGGTCGGCACGGTAACGCCCGACGTGGCTGGCGCGGTAAAAAATGCCAAGGCAGGTCAGGTGCAATACCGCACCGATCGCGGAGGCATCATTCATGCGACGATTGGACGTAAGTCGTTTACCGATGAGGCGCTCAAGTCAAATTTGGTTGCACTTATTGATGCGCTGAACAAGGCAAAACCGGTCAGCAGTAAAGGTCAGTACCTGCGCAAGGTATCGTTGTCGTCGACGATGGGGGCGGGGGTGCGCGTGGATCAGGCAAGCCTGACTTCCTGATAACAGTGGATTAAGACCTTGCGCCGAAAGGCGTGGGGCAGTGCTTTGGGCTGGGCACGGTTCAATGAATTGAACCGTGCCTAGGCAATCAAAGACCGTTGGGCGATGTCCGAGAAATTTGCGGGCTAAGTTAAATGCAGTAATTTGGCACCCAGCGCAGATGGTGAGCCCGAACAGTTTTGCAGTTTGAACGCCGGCATGCCGGTATTGAACTCCTAACGTTTGACACCGTGTTCGAACCGATGTGAGGCATTTCGCCAAGCATCATTTTTGGAGGTTGACCGTGGGTCTCAATCTGAATGACAAAAAGGCCGTCGTCGCTGAAATCTCTGCCAAAGTGGCAGCAGCGCAAACAATTGTTTTGGCCGAATATCGTGGCATCCAGGTCGGTGACTTGACACAACTCCGCGCCAAGGCGCGTGCTCAGGGTGTGTACATGCGGGTGTTGAAAAATACGCTTGCACGTCGCGCAGTCGAGGGTACCGCATTTGCTGGTCTCGCTTCCGAAATGACTGGCCCGTTGATCTATTCGATCTCCGAGGACGCCGTTGCAGCGGCCAAAGTCATTACTGACTTTGCCAAAACCAACGAGAATCTGGTCATCAAGGCAGGCAACTATGCAGGCAAATCGCTTGATAAAGCAGGCATTGCCGCATTGGCCAACATCCCGAGCCGTGAAGTACTGCTGGCCCAGTTGCTGGGTGTTATGCAGGCGCCGGTTTCCGCATTCGCACGCGGACTTGCTGCACTGGCAGCAAAACGGGAAGCGGAAGCTGCATAAGCATGGCGCTTTTTGTGTAAGTACCGTTTAGGTGTATTGATTGAATCAAAATTAGGAGTTTCAAATGGCAATTAGCAAAGAAGACATTCTGGAAGCCGTAGGCGCGATGAGCGTTATGGATCTGAATGAACTGGTGAAGGCATTCGAAGAAAAATTTGGCGTCTCGGCAGCAGCCATGGCGGTTGCGGGTCCGGCAGCAGGTGGTGCCGCCGCAGGTGGCGCCGCGGCTGAAGAACAAACCGAGTTTACCGTTATTCTGGCTGAATTCGGCGCAAACAAGGTCGGCGTGATCAAAGCGGTTCGCGAAATAACCGGTTTGGGTCTGAAAGAAGCGAAAGACGTTGTCGATGGCGCTCCGAAGACGGTCAAGGAGGGTATGTCCAAGGCAGACGCTGAAGCAGCAAAGAAAAAGCTCGAAGAGGCGGGTGCCAAAGTCGAGATCAAGTAATCTCGGCTTGTCAGCGTTACTTTGTAGCGGTTGGAGTCAAAGTGCGGAACCTTCCCGCAAGGGAGGGGGTCAGCTTTGGCTCCATTGTCGTTTCAGTAACGATTTGATTTTTGGGTGCCTGTTGTGCTGATAGCACCGCAAATTGCAGGATACGTTTTTAAAATTGAAGGGTTGTAACTTGAGGGTTCGATAACGTTCTGACGTCATTGCGGCGGCCGGCGAATCCTGAATTTCCCATCCTTCCTGTCACTCACGGAGTGTCCATGCACTACTCATTTACTGAGAAGAAACGCATTCGCAAGTCTTTTGCGAAACGCGCCAACGTTCACCACGTTCCGTTCTTGCTGGCGACCCAGCTTGAGTCCTATTATGGCTTTTTGCAGGCTGACAAGGTTCCGCAGCAGCGGAAAAATGAGGGTTTGCAATCAGCATTCACTTCCATTTTTCCGATTGTTTCGCACAACGGGTTTGCGCGGCTTGAGTTTATATCCTATGTTCTGGGGGATCCGCCGTTTGACGTAAAGGAATGCCAACAGCGCGGTCTTACCTATGCTTCGCCTTTGCGAGCCAGAGTGCGTCTGGTGATTCTTGACAAAGAGTCGCCGACCAAGCCGGTTGTCAAGGAAATGAAGGAACAGGAAGTTTACATGGGCGAATTGCCGCTGATGACGACGACCGGTTCCTTCGTGATTAATGGAACGGAACGAGTTATCGTATCGCAGTTGCACCGTTCTCCAGGCGTGTTCTTTGAGCATGACCGTGGAAAGACGCATTCTTCCGGGAAACTGCTGTTCTCGGCGCGAATCATCCCGTATCGCGGTTCTTGGCTGGATTTTGAGTTTGACCCGAAGGACATACTGTTTTTCCGTGTTGACCGTCGACGCAAGATGCCGGTCACGATTCTGCTCAAAGCCATTGGTATGACGAATGAGCAGATTTTGGAACATTTCTTTGTGTTCGACCACTTCATGCTGCGTACCGAAGGTGCAGACATGGAGTTTGTTGCAGAACGCATGCGCGGTGAAGTTGCACGTTTCGACATCGTTGACAAGGCAGGGAAAGTGCTGGTCAGCAAGGACAAGCGTATCAATGCAAAGAATGTGCGCGATATCCAAGCGGCGGGTATCGATCGTATTTCTGTACCAGAGGATTATTTGTTGGGTCGCGTGCTGGCGCGCAATATTGTCGATTCTGAAACCGGGGAGATTGTTGCCAAGGCTAACGACGAATTGACCGAGGAAACATTGGCGAAGTTGCGCCAGGCGAATGTGACCGACATTCAGACTTTGTATACCAATGAGCTTGATCAGGGGCCGTACATCTCACAGACCTTGCGAGTCGATGAAACATCGGATCAAATGGCAGCGAAGATCGCGATTTATCGCATGATGCGGCCAGGCGAACCGCCGACAGAAGATTCGGTTGAAGTGCTTTTCAACGGTCTGTTCTACAACGACGAGCGGTACGATTTATCGGCCGTTGGCCGCATGAAATTCAACCGCCGGATTGGTCTGGAAGAACTGACAGGTGCGATGACGCTGTCGAACGATGACATCCTGTCGGTCATCAAGATTCTGGTTGAACTGCGCAACGGTCGCGGCGAAGTGGACGATATCGACCACCTCGGCAATCGACGCGTTCGTTGTGTTGGCGAACTGGCGGAAAATCAATTCCGTGCTGGCCTAGTTCGGGTGGAACGTGCGGTCAAGGAGCGTCTTGGTCAGGCAGAGGCAGACAATTTGATGCCGCACGACCTGATCAATTCAAAGCCGATTTCCGCGGCAATCCGCGAATTTTTTGGTTCTTCGCAGCTGTCGCAATTCATGGATCAGACCAATCCGCTATCCGAAATTACGCACAAGCGTCGTGTTTCGGCGCTTGGCCCAGGTGGTTTGACGCGTGAGCGCGCAGGTTTTGAAGTGCGTGACGTTCATCCGACTCACTATGGTCGTGTATGCCCGATCGAAACGCCGGAAGGCCCGAATATCGGCCTGATCAATTCATTGGCATTGTATGCGCGACTGAACGAATACGGCTTCCTCGAGACGCCATATCGCAAAGTTGTTGGTTGCAAGATCACGGATCAGATTGACTATCTGTCGGCGATTGAAGAGGGGCGCTATATCATCGCACAGGCGAACGCGACTATCGACAAGAACGGTCAGTTGTCCGACGAATTGGTGTCGGCGCGCGAGGCAGGCGAAACCATTTTGGTGTCGCCAGAGCGTGTGCAATATATGGATGTCGCGCCGGGTCAGATCGTGTCTGTGGCGGCCTCGCTGATTCCTTTCCTAGAGCACGATGATGCGAACCGCGCATTGATGGGTGCGAACATGCAACGTCAGGCGGTGCCTTGCCTGCGTCCAGAGAAAGCATTTGTCGGTACCGGCATCGAGCGTACCGTAGCAGTCGATTCAGGCACGACGGTGCAGGCACTGCGTGGGGGCTTGGTCGATTACATCGACGCGGGTCGTGTTGTGATTCGTGTCAATGATGACGAAGCGGCTGCCGGTGAGGTTGGTGTTGATATTTACAACCTGATTAAATACACCCGTTCGAATCAGAACACGAACATTAATCAACGTCCGATCGTCAAGGTTGGCGATCGCGTTGAACGTGGTGATGTCATCGCCGATGGTGCTTCGACCGATTTTGGCGAACTGGCGCTTGGCCAGAACATGCTGGTCGCATTTATGCCGTGGAATGGCTTGAATTTTGAAGATTCGATTCTGATCTCTGAGAATGTCGTGAAGGATGATCGATATACGTCAGTCCACATCGAAGAGTTGTCGGTCGTTGCACGCGATACCAAGCTGGGTGCAGAAGAGATAACTCGCGATATTTCCAATTTGGCGGAAAATCAGCTGGCACGTCTGGATGAATCTGGCATTGTGTACATCGGTGCGGAAGTTGAGGCAGGTGACGTTTTGGTTGGCAAGGTGACGCCGCGTGGTGAAACTCAGCTGACGCCGGAAGAAAAACTGCTGCGCGCCATCTTCGGCGAAAAGGCGTCAGATGTAAAAGACACATCGCTGCGCGTGCCGTCTGGTATGGTCGGAACGGTTATCGATGTGCAGGTATTCACGCGTGAGGGTTTGGAGCGCGACAAGCGTGCGCAACAGATTATCGACGATGAACTGAAGCGTTACCGTCTCGATTTGAACGACCAGTTGCGCATCGTCGAAGGCGACGCCTTCCAGCGTCTGGAAAAACTGCTCGAGGGTAAAACGGTCAATGGCGGCCCTAAGAAGCTGGTCAAGGGTTCCAAAGTGACCAAGGAATATCTGGCTGATCTGGAGAAATTCCATTGGTTCGACATTCGTCCTGCTGACGAGGAAACGGCGACTGCTCTGGAAGCCATCAAAGAATCGATTGCGGAAAAACGTCACCAATTTGACCTCGCGTTTGAGGAAAAGCGCAAGAAACTCACCCAGGGTGATGAATTGCAGCCGGGCGTGCAAAAGATGGTCAAGGTTTATCTGGCCGTCAAACGTCGTCTGCAATCGGGCGACAAGATGGCAGGGCGCCACGGCAACAAGGGGGTGGTTTCGCGCATTGTGCCGGTCGAGGACATGCCATACATGGCTGATGGAACCCCGGCCGATGTTGTGTTGAATCCGCTGGGTGTTCCGTCGCGTATGAATGTTGGCCAAATTCTCGAAACCCATCTGGGGTGGGCCGCGAAAGGTTTGGGTTTGCGTATTGGTGAAATGCTCAAGGCGCAACAAAAGGTGGCTGATGTCCGTAAGTTCCTCAATACGATTTATAACGAATCGGGTAAGCCGGAAGAAATCGACGAGTTGTCCGATGCGGAAGTCATGGAATTGGCAAACAACCTGAAAAATGGTGTGCCTTTTGCTACGCCGGTGTTTGATGGGGCTGAGGAAGAAGAAATTCGCCGCATGCTCGACATCGCGTATCCGGATGACATTGCCAAACATCTCGGTATGACGCCGTCGAAGAATCAGGTCACCATGTTCGATGGACGCACGGGTGAAGCCTTCGAGCGAAAAGTGACGGTTGGCTACATGCATATGCTGAAACTGCATCATTTGGTGGACGACAAGATGCATGCGCGTTCAACCGGGCCGTATTCTCTGGTTACACAGCAGCCACTGGGCGGGAAGGCGCAGTTCGGCGGCCAGCGCTTCGGCGAAATGGAAGTCTGGGCACTGGAGGCATATGGCGCATCGTACGTCTTGCAGGAAATGCTGACTGTGAAGTCGGATGACGTGAACGGACGTACGAAGGTGTACGAGAACCTTGTCAAGGGTGACCATGTGATCGATGCCGGGATGCCTGAATCCTTCAATGTGCTGGTCAAGGAAATACGTTCACTTGGCATCGACATCGATTTGGAACGCAACTAAAGTTTTGTCATTTACGGCAGCCTGCATGCGTAGGAATACGCATAGTGCAGGCGTGCCACGGTGGTCAAGAATTGTCACCCTTAAAACGGAGTGAAACATGAAAGCATTGCTCGATCTTTTCAAGCAAGTTCAACAAAGCGAACAATTTGACGCGATCAAAATTGGTCTGGCGTCGCCGGAGAAAATCCGCTCCTGGTCTTATGGTGAGGTGAAAAAACCGGAAACCATCAACTATCGGACTTTCAAACCAGAGCGGGACGGCCTGTTCTGTGCCAAAATTTTTGGGCCGATCAAAGATTACGAATGTTTGTGCGGCAAGTACAAGCGTTTGAAGCATCGCGGCGTGATTTGTGAGAAATGCGGCGTAGAAGTGACGCTTGCAAAGGTTCGTCGCGAACGGATGGGGCATATTGAACTGGCTTCCCCTGCGGCGCATATCTGGTTTTTGAAGTCGCTGCCATCACGTTTGGGCATGGTGCTCGATATGACGTTACGCGACATCGAACGTGTGCTGTATTTCGAGGCATATGTGGTGACTGATCCGGGTATGACGCCCCTGAAGAAGTGCCAGATTATGTCGGAAGAAGATTATGCTGCCAAATTTGACGAATTCGGCGATGATTTCACGGCATTCATGGGTGCGGAAGGTATTCGTGAATTGCTGCGCTCGATCGATATTAACCGCGAAGCAGAACAGTTGCGTGCGGAACTGCGCGATTCGAAATCCGAAGCGAAGATCAAGAAATACGCGAAGCGTCTGAAAGTACTCGAAGCATTCCAGCGTTCTGGCATTAAACCGGAATGGATGATCATGGAAGTGCTGCCGGTGCTGCCGCCTGAACTGCGCCCGTTGGTGCCGCTGGATGGAGGTCGTTTTGCCACTTCTGACCTGAATGACCTGTACCGCAGGGTGATCAATCGCAACAATCGTTTGAAACGCTTGCTGGAATTGCGTGCGCCGGAAATCATTACCCGCAACGAAAAGCGTATGTTGCAGGAAGCGGTCGATTCATTGCTGGACAATGGCCGTCGTGGCAAGGCGATGACCGGCGCGAACAAGCGTCCGCTGAAATCGCTGGCCGAAATGATCAAGGGCAAGGGCGGTCGTTTCCGCCAGAACCTGCTGGGCAAGCGCGTCGACTATTCAGGCCGCTCTGTCATCGTGGTTGGTCCGCAGTTGAAATTGCATCAATGCGGTTTGCCGAAATTGATGGCGCTGGAATTGTTCAAGCCATTTATTTTCAACAAGCTTGAACTGATGGGGCTGGCCAGCACCATTAAGGCGGCGAAGAAACTGGTCGAGATGCAGGAAGGCGTCGTTTGGGACATTCTGGAAGAGGTCATTCGTGAACATCCGGTGATGCTGAACCGGGCACCGACGTTGCATCGTCTTGGCATTCAGGCTTTCGAGCCGGTGCTGATCGAAGGCAAGGCGATCCAGTTGCATCCGCTGGTTTGCGCCGCATTTAACGCTGACTTCGACGGTGACCAGATGGCGGTTCACGTTCCGCTGTCCATTGAGGCGCAGCTTGAAGCGCGTACCTTGATGTTGGCTTCCAATAACGTCCTGTTCCCATCGAATGGTGAACCGTCGATCGTGCCGTCGCAGGATATCGTGCTCGGGCTGTATTATGCGACGCGCGAAAAAATCAACGGCAAGGGCGAAGGGATGATGTTCCCGAACATTTCCGAGGCGATTCGCGCCTACGAAAGCAAGGAGGTCGAACTATCCAGTCGTGTCACTGTCCGTATTCCGGAATATGTGAAAGATCCGGAAACCGGTGAGTTCGTGCAAACGATTAAGCGCTATGAGACGACGGTCGGACGTGCGATTCTTTCGGAAATCCTGCCACAGGGCTTGCCATTCAGCGTACTGAACACGTCGTTGAAGAAAAAGGAAATTTCGCGTCTGATCAACACATCGTTCCGTAAATGCGGTCTGGGCGCGACGGTGGTGTTTGCCGACCAACTGATGCAGTCCGGTTATCGTTTGGCAACGCGCGCCGGCATTTCGATTTGTATCGACGACATGCTGGTGCCGCCGCAGAAATCGGTGCTCATCTCGACGGCGGAGCAGGAAGTCAAGCAGATCGAACAACAGTATGCTTCGGGCTTGGTGACTGCTGGCGAGCGCTACAACAAGGTGGTCGATATCTGGGGCAAAACCGGCGACGAAGTCGGCAAGGCCATGATGGAGCAGCTCAAAGTCGAAGACGTGATTAAGCGCGACGGAACTAAATCGACACAAGAGTCGTTCAATGCGATTTACATGATGGCGGACTCCGGCGCGCGCGGTTCTGCTGCGCAGATTCGCCAGCTGGCAGGTATGCGTGGTCTGATGGCCAAACCGGATGGTTCGATCATCGAGACACCGATTACCGCCAATTTCCGCGAAGGGCTGAACGTTTTGCAGTACTTCATCTCGACGCACGGCGCACGTAAAGGGCTGGCGGATACCGCGCTCAAGACGGCGAACTCCGGTTATCTGACGCGCCGTCTGGTCGACGTTACCCAGGATCTGGTCGTGATCGAAGATGATTGTGGCACGACCAATGGTGCAGTGATGCGTGCACTGGTCGAAGGTGGTGAAATCATCGAGCCGCTGCGCGATCGGATTCTCGGTCGTGTGGCCGCAATCGATGTGGTTGATCCGGAAACGCAAACGACGCTGTACGAGGCCGGTACGTTGCTGAACGAAGATATGGTCGAGGAGATCGAACGTCTTGGTATCGACGAAGTCAAGATTCGCACGCCGCTGACTTGTGAAACCCGCTATGGCATGTGCGCCAAGTGCTACGGTCGCGATCTGGGGCGTGGTTCGTTGGTGAATGTCGGCGAAGCAGTCGGTGTTATTGCTGCACAGTCGATTGGTGAACCGGGAACCCAGTTGACGATGCGCACATTCCACATCGGTGGTGCTGCATCCCGCTCGGCGGTGGCATCCAGCGTTGATGCCAAGTCGAACGGTACGATCCGGTTTTCGCCGACGATGCGCTACGTGACCAACGAAAAGGGTGATCAAATCGTGATTTCCCGTTCTGGCGAGGTTCTGATTACGGATGACAATGGCCGTGAACGTGAACGTCACAAGGTGCCTTACGGTGCAACCCTGTCCGTTCATGATGGTGTGGCGATCAAGGCGGGTCGTTCACTGTCAACTTGGGATCCAATGACGCGGCCGATCATCAGCGAATATGCTGGTACGGCTCGTTTCGAAAATGTCGAAGAGGGGGTCACGGTTGCACGGCAAATCGACGAGGTTACCGGTTTGTCGACGTTAGTTGTCATCGATCCGAAACGTCGTGGGACGGGGACCAAGTCGCTGCGTCCGCAAGTGAAATTGCTGAACGATCAGGGCGAGGAAGTCAAGATTGCCGGCACGGAACATGCGGTGACTATCAGCTTCCAGGTTGGTGCATTGCTGATGGTCAAGGATGGCGATAAAGTGTCCGTGGGCGAAGTCCTCGCTCGTATCCCGACCGAGTCTCAAAAGACGCGCGATATTACCGGTGGTCTGCCGCGTGTGGCTGAACTGTTTGAGGCTCGTTCGCCGAAGGATGCGGGCACGTTGGCGGAAGTCACTGGTACGGTTGCCTTCGGCAAGGAGACCAAAGGCAAGCAGCGTCTTGAAATCACGGATATGGACGGCAACCGTCATGAATTCCTGATCGCTAAGGACAAGCAGGTACTGGTGCATGATGGTCAGGTGGTGAACAAGGGCGAGATGATCGTCGACGGTCCGGCTGACCCGCAGGATATCCTGCGACTGCTGGGTATCGAGGCGCTGGCGCATTACATTGTGGACGAGGTGCAGGACGTATATCGTCTGCAGGGCGTGAAGATCAATGACAAGCACATCGAAGTGATTGTTCGTCAGATGTTGCGCCGCGTGCAGGTCGTCGATCCGGGCGATACCTGCTACATCACCGGCGAACAGGTCGAGCGTTCCGAACTGCTTGACGAGAATGATCGCGTCATTGCGCAGGGCAAGACCCCGGCAACTCACGACAATGTGCTGCTTGGCATTACCAAGGCGTCGTTGTCGACCGACTCGTTCATTTCGGCGGCTTCGTTCCAGGAAACCACGCGCGTGCTGACCGAGGCAGCCATTATGGGCAAGCGGGACAACCTGCGCGGCTTGAAGGAAAACGTTATCGTTGGCCGTCTGATACCTGCTGGCACAGGGTTGGCCGTGCATCGCGCGCGCAAGCAAAAGAGTGTTTGGGAAATGGAAGAGCGTGCTGCGTTGATTGAGGCTGAAAAACAGGCGCAACTGGACGAAGCAGCCGCTCCGACGACTGAGGCCGGCGAGGCGCCAAGCGCAGAAGCCTGATTCGGCAATCGTTGTCACAAAAACGGCCCACCGATTTCCCGGTGGGCCGTGTTTTGTCTGTGGAATAAATTACATTTTTTGAGGGGGGTATAGCGGTAAATCTGCCGTTATGCCCGCGCATTTCCTTGGGAAATTAAAATACACTCCCTTGTATATTTTTGGCCCTAGAAACGTCCAGGTTGGGCCTGACAATGTTTTGCTGTCCTAGCCATCCTGAGACAGCGGTTTACCTTTGTCGATGACTTCGCGGCAGTCCCCTTTGAATACGGCGTTGTCGTAATTCGACCAGCCATAACTGTCAACGTAGCGGCGGTGGCGCCTGAACTTGCTGTTGACGAAACTCCATTCCAGCCGTTCCCCCGGATATTGGATATTGGCGAGATCAAGCAGCGAATGGGAGATGTTCTCAGTCGTCAATTTGGATTTGCGGTGACGGTAAAGCTGCGCGATTTTTTCCGGGTAGGCGGCTTTGTATTTGTCGGAATACCAGACTACGGCCGGAATGTGGAAATCATATTGGGTGTTATGACCGTGAAAAGCCAACGTGCAGGACCCGTCATACAGGACTTGCCCGTGATCGGAAACATACAGCATGCTAGACAGCAAGCCAGAAGATTTAAGCTGGCTGATGACCTGCGATAAAAACCAGTCGACATACAGGACTGAATTATCGTAGCTGTTATTCATCTGCTGCTTGATTTTCAGATCGGTGTATTCGGGTTTGTTGATGCCGAACAGGGACGGTTGCCACTTGTCGAATTCTTGCGGGTGGCGGTGGCTATAGTTCCAGTGGTTCCCCAGCGTATGCAGCACGATCAGCTTCTTGGGGGCGGGATCCTTGATGGCGTTTTGCATCGGTTCCAGCAGGATCTGGTCGAAATTCGACCGGTCGGTATAGCCGCCCAGATTCAAGAACTGGATCACGTCTGCTTCCTTGGCAAAAGCCGAAATTGGTGTGTCGAATTGTCCAAAGGAAATTTGGTTCGACAGCCAGTACGTTTTGAAGCCTGCTTCCTTGAAAGCGGTTAATACCGATTTTTCGGAAAATCCGGATTTCAGGCTTTGTTTGCCAGGCTTGCGTGTGATGATCACCGGTACCGACTGGCGGGTTGCTGAAACCGGTGTGATCAGGTCTTGCAAACTGACCAGATTGGTCTCCTGCCTGAGCAACGGATTAGTCTTGCGGTGGTAACCGTTCAATTCCCAGCGATCGAAACGGCCCGATTCGCCGATGACGAGAACCACCACTTGCGGAACATCGTTGGGTACCACTTGAAAGGCCCCAAACGCAAATTGACTGTTTTTGCTGGCCAGATCGGCCAGGTACTGGCGCTCATTCCAAAAGTCGAATGCGCTCAACGCGATTCCGAATGGCCAGCTTTCGGCAAAGCTGCCTTTCTCGACGGGAATTTGCGCCCAAGTTGGCAATTTGGGCAAATTAAACGCGCTTGATTCAGCCGGGACCGACGGAGCCGAGGGGGGCTCTTCATTGTTCTCTTCCTCTTCTTCGTCAACTGCCTCGTCAGCGGAAGATGCGACCGAGTCGGCTGTGCTGCCAGCCTGTTCTGTAGCCGTCGGAAGCTCTTCCAGCCCGAACGTGTAGCCATAAGTCCAGGTGCATAATCCTGCTGCCAGAATGACAATTGTTACCATGCGTGAAATTTTGTCGTTCCAGTCAAGTTGCACCGTTTTGCGTGCCATGCGCCAAGTAACCCACCACCAGCCGATTACAGCCAGCGTGACAGCCAGCAACAGCCAAATTTTTTTCCCGAGGAATTCAATCGTTTCGGTTGGGTTGGTTTCCGCAATAATGCCCAGATGGTGGGCGGTAATGCCTTGCCCATAGAAAAGGTATAGGTAGATGCAGGTTGGGAACCCAAGAAAGGCGGGTATTAGCAACCAGTGAAAGCGCGCAGGGCGTTTGAAAATGGCCCAGACCGACAGCCAGGCGAAAAACTCGATCCCCAGGATTTGCCAAGGCTTGTCAACCTGTTTGCCGAGCAGAAACGGGAAAAATGGAACCGCTGACAGCAGCAGGTAGCTCAACAGAATGAACAGCGTTGAAAAATTAAAAAAGGCGGGCATGAGGCACAAACCAAGGGGAATTAATTGCTATTGCGATAAAACAGCCAAGTGGCGTAAAAACAGTTTTGAGCCTGTTAAGGTTAGGGAAAGTAATTTTACAGCAAGTGTGAGTTGACGACACAGCACTTTGCAGTTAAAATTTTATGTTCTCGATATTTGGCTGAACGTTTGTGCTGCTTAAGTGCCTGATAGTTGGTGGGCGGCAACAAATGGTGCAGCTTGGATCCCGGGTGGTTCTGTCCGGGGGTATTTCTTAATGTAGTAATTTTGTTGGATTTATATAGATGCCAACCATCAATCAATTGATTCGCCGTCCGCGTGTTTCCGTGAGCGTCAAGAGCAAATCACCGGCGCTGGAAAACAGCCCGCAGAAGCGCGGAGTTTGTACCCGCGTTTATACCACTACGCCGAAAAAACCGAACTCGGCATTGCGCAAGGTAGCCAAGGTGCGTCTGACCAATGGGTTCGAAGTTATTTCATACATCGGCGGCGAAGGCCACAATCTGCAAGAGCATAGCGTTGTGCTGTTGCGCGGTGGCCGCGTAAAAGACTTGCCTGGTGTTCGTTACCACATGGTGCGCGGTTCGCTGGATACCCAGGGGGTGAAAGATCGCAAGCAGGCACGTTCGAAGTATGGTTCCAAGCGTGCCAAGGCGGCTGCAGCGGCAGCTAAAAAGTAATATGCGATTGTCCCCGTCTGGTTTAATGCCTGTCGGGATAAAAGAGTCGGCCGAAATGGCCGAGTAAGTGGGTCGTTATGATGGCGATCCGCGAGCGCAACACTAATGTGCTCAACTGAAGAGTGAAAGAAAGGAATAGAAATGCCACGTCGTCGTGAAGTTCCCAAGCGCGAGATTCTGCCTGATCCGAAATTCGGTAGTGTCGATGTCGCAAAATTCGTCAACGTTTTGATGTTGTCTGGCAAGAAGTCTGTTGCGGAAAGCATTATTTACGGTGCCTTCGAGCAAATTCAGACCAAGTCTGGCAAAGACCCGCTGGAAGTTTTTCTGGCGGCGTTGAATAACTGCAAACCGATGGTCGAAGTCAAATCCCGTCGCGTGGGTGGTGCCAATTACCAGGTTCCGGTTGAGGTGCGACCGGTGCGCCGCATGGCGCTTTCGATGCGCTGGTTGCGTGAGGCAGCTAACAAACGCAGCGAGAAGTCGATGCCGCAACGTCTGGCCGGTGAGCTGCTCGAGGCTGCGGAAAGCCGCGGCGGTGCAATGAAAAAACGCGATGAAGTACATCGCATGGCGGAAGCGAACAAGGCGTTCTCGCACTTCCGCTTCTAATGGATTGGGCGCTTTGCCTTTCGGGCAGCGCTCACGATCAAATCTACGAAGCCGAGCGCATTTTGATGAATGGCGCTCGGTTTGCGCATTAACAAGGTTTAGGATTAACTATGGCTCGCAAGACCCCCATTGACCGTTACCGTAATATTGGTATTTCGGCGCATATCGACGCAGGTAAGACGACTACGACCGAGCGTATCCTGTACTACACCGGCGTGAACCACAAGATTGGCGAGGTGCATGATGGTGCCGCCACGATGGACTGGATGGAGCAGGAGCAGGAGCGCGGCATCACGATTACGTCTGCTGCGACTACCTGTTTCTGGAAGGGCATGGCCAACAATTTCCCAGAGCACCACATCAACATTATTGATACCCCGGGTCACGTCGACTTCACCATTGAGGTCGAGCGCTCGATGCGCGTGCTGGATGGCGCCTGCATGGTGTACTGTGCTGTTGGTGGTGTGCAGCCACAGTCGGAAACGGTTTGGCGCCAAGCCAACAAGTACAAAGTGCCACGTCTGGCGTTTGTTAACAAGATGGATCGCATTGGCGCGAACTTCTTTAAGGTCTACGACCAGATGAAGGCTCGTCTGAAAGCCAACCCGGTTGCACTGCAAATTCCGATTGGCGCAGAGGACGCATTTGAAGGCGTGGTCGACTTGATCAAGATGAAGGCCATTTACTGGGACGACGCTTCTCAGGGTGTGAAATTTGAATATCGCGATATTCCTGCGGGTCTGGTTGATCAGGCAAATGAATGGCGCGAAAAGATGGTTGAGTCCGCAGCAGAGGCGAACGAGGACTTGATGAACAAGTACCTTGAAGAGGGTGGCTTGTCCGAGGAAGAGATCAAGACAGGTTTGCGCCAGCGCACGATCGCGAATGAAATCGTACCGATGATGTGCGGTACTGCCTTTAAGAATAAAGGCGTGCAGGCGATGCTTGACGGTGTGATCGAATATCTGCCTTCGCCGGTTGACATCCCGCCGGTGGCTGGCATCGACGAGCAGGAACAAACGCAGACGCGTCAAGCTGACGATAAAGAGAAGTTTTCGGCATTGGCATTCAAGATCATGACTGACCCGTTCGTCGGCCAGTTGATCTTCTTCCGTGTCTATTCGGGAACCGTCAAGTCCGGCGATACAGTGTTCAATCCTGTCAAGAACAAACGCGAACGCTTGGGCCGTATTTTGCAGATGCATGCGAACCAGCGCGAAGAAATCAAGGAAGTGAACGCGGGTGATATCGCCGCTGCGGTTGGCCTGCGTGAAGCAACCACGGGCGACACTCTGTGCGATCCGAACTCGGTTATTACACTGGAGCGCATGGTGTTTCCGGAGCCGGTTATTCACCAGGCAGTCGAGCCTAAGACCAAGCAGGATCAGGAAAAGATGGCTTTGGCACTGAATCGCCTGGCGCAAGAAGACCCGTCGTTCCGGGTGAAGACCGACGAAGAGTCAGGTCAGACGATCATTGGCGGTATGGGTGAGCTGCATCTGGAAATCATTGTCGATCGCATGAAGCGTGAGTTTAATGTTGAAGCGACAGTCGGCAAGCCACAGGTTGCTTACCGTGAAACCATTCGCAAGACTTGCGAAGAGATGGAAGGCAAGTTTGTCAAGCAGTCCGGTGGGCGCGGTCAATACGGCCACGTTGTGTTGAAACTTGAACCGCAGGAGCCGGGTAAAGGTTTCGAATTCGTCGATGCGATCAAGGGCGGTGTGGTGCCGCGCGAGTACATCCCGGCAGTCGAGAAGGGGGTTCGCGAGACACTGACGGCCGGCGTATTGGCTGGTTATCCGGTGGTAGACGTCAAGGTGACGCTGTTTTTCGGTTCGTACCATGACGTGGACTCGAACGAAAACGCATTCCGCATGGCCGCATCGATGGCATTCAAGGATGGTTGCCGCAAGGCCGATCCAGTCATCCTCGAACCGATGATGTCGGTCGAAGTGGAAACACCTGAAGACTATGCGGGCAACGTGATGGGTGATTTGTCATCCCGTCGTGGCATGGTGCAAGGCATGGATGAAATTGCTGGCGGTGGCGGCAAGATCATCAAGGCGGAAGTGCCATTGTCCGAGATGTTTGGCTATTCGACCGCATTGCGTTCGATGAGCCAGGGTCGTGCAACATATACGATGGAATTCAAGCACTATTCAGAAGCGCCGCGGAACGTCATCGAAGCGATCGTCAATTCCAAGGCGAAGTAATTACCAAACTAGTTGGATATTTTCAATTAATCGTTCTTTTTGAAGGAAAACAAAATGGCAAAGAGCAAGTATGAGCGGACGAAGCCGCACGTGAATGTTGGCACGATTGGGCACGTAGACCATGGCAAGACGACGCTGACAGCGGCGATAGCGACGGTGTTGTCGAGGAAATTTGGTGGTGAAGCGAAGGCT